>JBFHXL010000265.1:0-2955 GCA_041599035.1 Thiobacillus sp.
TCCCGCGACGGGATGCGCCAGATCCAGATTTCCAGCAGCAGCCCGCCGATCCCCATCGCCAGTTTGGCCTGCCATCCCGGCATGAAGAACGCGATGGATAGCCCAAAGCTCAACGCAATCAACAGCATCGCCGTACGCTTGGCGCGATAGGGCATGCTGCGGTGCGTGTGCCATTCGTTGAGGATCGGGCCGAAGGTCGGCTGCTCAAGCAGCCAGCGATGCATGCGCTGCGAGGAACGTGCGAAGCAGGCGGTCGCCAGCAGCAGAAAGGGCGTCGTGGGCAGCACCGGGAGAAAAATTCCGAGCACGCCGAGCGCCATGAACAGCAGCCCCAGTCCGGCGAAGATCAGACGGACCGGGATGGGGTGACGGTGATGCGCGGAGGCGCCGTGTTCCGGCCGACGTTCAGCGGGAGGCGGCCTTGTTTGCCTGGTCAAGCGTCTGCACGTCGTGTTTCGACACCGGGGCCGCGGCGGGTGCGGACGGGCTGCCGAGCGGGCGGGTTAAAAGCGTGTCGATCGCCGCGAGATCGGCGGCCGAGAGGGTGCCGACCGCGGCCTTGAGCGACAGGCCGGCCAACAGGTAGGCGTAACGGGCGCCGGCCAGATCGCGCTGGGCGGAGAACACCTGCTGCTCGGCATTGAGCACGTCGAGGTTGGTGCGCACGCCCACTTCGAGGCCGAGCTTGGTAGACGCGAGTTGCGCCTTGCTGGATGTGAGCGCCTGCTCCAGCGCCTGCACGCGCGCCGCGCCGCTGCTGACATTGAGCCAGGCCTGCCGCGCCTGCAGGCCGGCTTCGCGCATGGCGAACTCAAGATCCTGGCGTGCCTTTTCCTGGTTGGCGACAGCTTCGCGCACGCGCGAGCTGGTCAGCCCGCCCTGGTAGATCGGCAGGTTGAGTTCCACCCCGATGGTGGCGGTGCGGCTATCGTACTGGGTGGTGGCAAAACGCTGGCCGTTGCTGATGGTGTAACCCGCCACGGCGTCGACCGTGGGGTAGTGGCCGGCGCGGTTGCGTTCGATTTCCTGGTCGGCAATGGTTTTGGCCAGGCGCTGGATTTCGGCCTGCAGGTTGCCTTCGGCCGCCCGTGCGGCCCAGTCGTCGATGCTGCCGGATTCGGCGTTCGGCTGTTTCAGGCTGGCCAGGATATCGAGCGCACCGGCCGGCTTGCCGATGAGTTTTTCCAGCGCACGCAGGCGGATGTTGAGACTGTTCTGCTCGGCGATTTCCTGTGCCACCGCGAGGTCGTAACGTGCCTGCGCTTCGTGGGTGTCGGTGATGGTGGCGGTGCCGACTTCGAAATTGCGTTTCGCGGAAGCCAGCTGTTCGGTGATGGCCGCTTTTTGCGAATTGATGAAGACGATGTTGTCCTGCGACTGCAGCACGTCGAAATAGGCCTGCGCCACGCGCAGAACCAGATCCTGCTCGGCAAGCCTGAACTGCATGTCGGCAATCTTTACTTGGCCTTTCGATTGCTCGTACTGCACCAGATTCTGCTTGCGGAACAGCGGCTGGGCGGCGCTGAGGGAGAGGCCGTTGGAGTCGTAGTCGGAGTCCCCAAGGGTGGAGTCGACGCTGTTGTAGCGCACATTGCCGCCGAGGCTGACATTGGGCAGCAATCCGGCGCGGCCCTGCACCGATTTTTCCTGGCCGGCCTGCAAGGCGGCGCGCGCAGCGGCATATTGCGCATCGTAGGCCTGGGCGTCGCGGAAGGTGTCGGACAGATTGGCCGCCTGCACGGCGGGCGCCAGCGCCCATGTCAGTGCGAGGAACAATGGCTTCAGTTGCATGGTAAATCCAGTTCTAAATGAATCGGGTCAATAACGCGGCATGCTCGGGTCGACTTCGTCCGCCCAGGCGGCGACGCCGCCCGACAGATTGATGACATTACCAAATCCTGCCGCTTCGAGGTATCGGGCGGCGTGGTAACTGCGCACCCCATGATGGCAAATGACCACCGTTTCGGCTTCTTTGTTCAATTCCCCGATCCGCGAGGGCAACTCGCGCATCGGAATCAGGACCGCGCCAGGCAGCTGGCACAGGTTCCATTCCCAGGGTTCGCGCACATCAAGCAGCACGGGCGTGTGCCCGGTCTGGATATGGTCGGCGAGTTCAACCGGGCGGAATTGGCGCATGCATTCAGAAAACAAACGCGGCGGGATGCGGCGCATTCAGCAGCGGCGCGACGCAGGTTTCGAACAGCACCACGCTGCGGGTGGCGCCGGGCGCGGTGCAGGTGATGAGCTGCGCCTGCATCACCGGCGCTTCGCCGACGATGGCGAACAGGCGTCCGCCCACTTTCAGGCTGCGGCGAAAGGCATCCGACAACAGCGGCGTCGAGCCGGTCAGCACGATGACGTCGAAGCCGAAGTAGTCGGGCGCTTCGGATGCGGCGTCACGGGTCTGCAGGGTGACATTGTGAATGCCGTGCGCACGCAGGGTTTGCGTTGCGGCAGCGGTGAATTCGGGGAGGATGTCGACTGATACGACTTCAGCGGCACGGGCCGCCAGCAGCGCGGTGAGGTAGCCGCTGCCGGTGCCGATTTCCAGCACGCGGTCGGTCGGGCGGATGGCGAGTTCCTGGAGCACGCGCGCCTCGAGCTTGGGCGTCCACATGAACTGGCCGTGGCCGAGCGGGATTTCCATGTCGACAAAGGCCAGCGCGCGGTGCGCCTCCGGCACGAAGTCCTCGCGGCGGAGCTTGAGCAGGAGGTCGAGCACGTCCTGATCCAACACATCCCAGGGGCGGATCTGTTGTTCCACCATGTTGTAGCGCGCTTGCTCGATGTTCATGCGGTGCCCTTGAATATCAATAAGTTAGATGGGGTCTTGCCTTGCAATTATTCCACATTTCGGCTAACTTTGGCCGCTTGCCAGGGGTCTCCAGCCGGATGGTCTGCGGATGGAGTGAGACATACCCTTTGAACCTGATGCGGTTGAAACCGCCGTAGGGA
>JBFHXL010000266.1:0-2925 GCA_041599035.1 Thiobacillus sp.
ACAGGGCGCTATGGCGCGTTTCGTGGCGCAGGATGCGGCTCGCCATCATCGGCGTCAGGGTGAGCGCGACAAAGCCGGAGACCAGCACGGCGCCTGCCACGGTCAGCGCAAATTCGGTGAACAGCTTGCCGGTGTTGCCTTCGGCAAAAGCCAGCGGCGCAAACACCGCGGCCAGCGTGAGTGTCATCGCCAGCACCGCGAAGCCGATCTCCCTTGAGCCTTTGAGCGCAGCCTCGTACGGCGGCATGCCTTCCTCGATGTGGCGGTAGATGTTCTCCAGCATCACGATGGCGTCGTCGACCACCAGGCCGATCGCCAGCACCAGCCCGAGCAGGGTCAGCACGTTGATGGTGAAGCCCATGGCCGAGAGGAAGATGAAGGCGCCGATCAGCGACACCGGAATGGTGACGAACGGAATCAGCGTCGCGCGCCAGTTGCGCAGGAACAGGAAGATGACGCCGACCACCAGCACCATCGCTTCGAGCATGGTGGTGTAGACGGCATCGATCGATTTTTCGATGAAGATCGAGCTGTCGAAGGCCACCTTGAGCTGCATGCCTTCCGGCAGTGCCGCTTCCAGGCGCGGCACCTCGGCCTTGATCGCGCGCGCGACTTCCAGCGTGTTGGCGGTCGACTGCTTGACGATGCCGAGGCCGACGGCGGCACGGCCATTGACGCGCACGATGTTGCGCACGTCCTCGGCGCCGATTTCGGCACGGCCGATGTCGGCCAGACGCACCAGTACGCCGCCGCTGTTGCGGATGATGACCTGTTCGAATTCGGCCGGCGTGCGCAGATCGGTTTGGGCCAATACCGAAAACTCGCGCATCTGGCTTTCGATCCGTCCCGAAGGCAGCTCGGTGTTCTGGCTGCGCAAGGCCGCTTCCACATCCTGTACCGTGATGCCGAGCGAGGCCATGCGGCCCGGATCGAGCCACAGCCGCATGGCGTAGCGGCGTCCGCCGCCGATGATGACCGAGGCCACGCCGGGCAGGGTTTTCAGCTGGTCGGCCACGACGCGGTCGGCGTAGTCGGTGATTTCCAGCGGGGTCTGGGTGGCGCTGGAAAACGCCAGCCAGATGATGGCCTGGGCGTCGGCCTCGATCTTGGCCACCACCGGGTCCTGCGCTTCGTCGGGCAGCGCCCCGCGCACCCGCGCCACGCGGTCGCGCGCATCGTTGGCGGCGGCTTCGGGGTCGCGCGACTGCACGAATTCCACCGTGATCTGGCTGACTTCCTCGCGGCTCACCGACTTGATGGTGCGGATGCCCTCGATGCCGGAGAGCGAATCTTCCAGCGGTTTGGTGATCTGGCTTTCCATCACCTCGGCCGAGGCGCCGGGATAGACCGTGCGCACCGATACCACCGGGGCGTCGATGTTGGGGTATTCGCGTACCGGCAGGCGGTCGAAGGCAATCAGGCCGATCAGGATGATGAGCAGGCTCATCACGGTGGCCAGCACCGGGCGGCGGATGGAAATGTCGGAGAGAATCATGGCTCAGTTTTCGCGGGGGTGGGCACGGTCAGATCAGCGCGGTTTGCCAGCCTGCATTTTCTTCATCATCTGCGCGGCCTGGTCCAGCGTCACCACCGGTATGCCGGGGCGCAGCTTGATTTGGCCATCGAGCACCACGGTGTCGCCCGCCTGTATGCCGGAGACGATTTCGACCCGGCCGGGCTCGCGCTTGCCGAGTACCACCTTGCGCAGTTCGGCCTTGCCGTCGACCGCCAGAAAGACGTAGCTGCCATCGGATTTTGGCACGATCACCTGCTCGGGCAGCAGAATGGCGTGGGTCTTGCCGCCGAGGTCGGCGGTGGCGCGGGCGAACATGCCGGGCTTGAGTTGCCCTTTCGGGTTGGCGATGCGCGCGCGCACCCGCACGTTGCGGCTCACCGGATCGACCACCGGATCGATGGCATGGACGGTGCCGCTGAATACCTGGCCGGGCAGGGCGTCGACGGTCAGCGAGATCGGCAGGCCGATGCGCACCAGCGGCAGATAGGTTTCGGGCACCGGCACTTCCAGCTTCAGGTTGCCGAGGGCGTCCAGCCGCACCAGATCGTCGCCCTTGCCGACATACGCGCCGGGGCTGACCTGACGCAGCCCGACCACTCCGGCGAATGGTGCACGGATCACGGTCTTGTCGAGCGCGACCTGTTCCTGCTGGCGCCGTGCGCGCAGGATGTCGAGGTTGGCACGCGCTTCGTCGAGCGCCTGGCGGGAAATGAAGTTCTGTGTGACCAGTTCCTCGCTGCGCTTGTAGCGGCTTTCCGCCAGTTTCAGGTCGGCCTGGGCCGCAGCCAGACGGGCACGCGCCTCGGCGGAATCAAGCACCACCAGCACGGCACCTTTCTTCACCGGCTGCCCTTCCTTGAACAGCAGCCTGTCGATGCGGCCGTCGATTTCCGGGCGCAGGACGACGCTGTCCTCGGCGATCAGGGCGCCGACCGCATTGACGGTATTGGAGACCGGGGTCTCGCTTACCTTCATCATGTTGACCGGGATGAAGGGCGGACCGCCGGCCTGGGCAAAGGCGAGCATCGGAACGAACAACAGGATGAGCAGGGCGCGCATGGCAGATTCCGAAAAAAAGAACGAATGGGTACGATAGGCGCGCACCTTACCAGTTCCGGCGTGAAACAAAAACTGCGTAACGGGGTCGCTCTATCAAGCAGTTTGTAAGGATAGTTCACCTGTCCCGACAGTTAACTGATGCCCCTTTTTTATATCGATAGGACTCAGCCATGCTGATACGTCACCCCGCCGACATTCCTTCATCGGAAATTACCCCGCCGGACATATATCGTGCGCGCCGACGCTTCATGCAGGGCATGGGCGCGCTGGCAGCAGGCGCCGCTCTCGGCGCGACGGCCGATGTGCAGGCCGGCGCCAGGCTGGCCGGCGTGCGCGCGAGCGCTTACAGG
>JBFHXL010000267.1:0-2911 GCA_041599035.1 Thiobacillus sp.
CATTCGCGCTGGAACGATGTGTCGCCCGCGCAGTTCGAAGCGGCCGGGGTCAAGGTGCTGGTTGCAAGCGCCGAAGCGGGCGTGCATCTGGCGGTCAGCCACGATGGGCTGCGCACCGTGTTTTTCCAGGGCCATCCCGAATACGACACCATCTCGCTGCTGAAGGAATACAAACGCGACCTGCTGCTGGCTGCGACGGGCAAGCACGCTGCTTTTCCGCCGTTCCCTGCACGCTATTTCAATAGGCAGGCGCAGGCGCTGCTGGCCGAGTTCTGCCGCCGGACGCAGGCGGGCGAGACGCTGGCCTTTCCCGAGGCGCTTGTGCTGCCGCTGCTCGACAATACCTGGCACGACACCGCCGAAGCGGTGATCGGCAACTGGATCGGCTGCGTCTATCAGGTCACCCACCGCGAGCGCGGCCTGCCCTTCATGCCGGGCATCGATCCCGACAATCCGCTGGGACTGGAATGACGGCTGCCCACGCGCACTTCGACGAGGCGCAGGGTGCGCTGCGCGCAAGTGGCGACTGGCATGCCGACGCGGCCCCGGCCTTGCCCGATCTCGGCGGCAAGGCCGTGCGCATCCTCGACGGCGCCGGGGTCACCCAGCTCGACACCAATGGCGCCTGGCTGCTGCTCAATGCCGCGCGTCCGCGCGCCGGCGATCCGCTTCCCGAACTGTGCGCCTTTCAGCCGCAGCACCAGGCCATGCTGGAACTGGTGGCGCAGCACGCCGATGCCATCGCAGCACCGGTTGTGCTTCCCCGGGATGGGGCGCTTGGTCTGGTCGGGCGCAGTTTTCTGACCGTGTGGGGCCACGTTGCCGGCCTGATCGATTTCATCGGCCGCCTGTTTCTTGAGTTCACGGTGCTGCTGGCCCACCCGGGGCGCTGGCGCTGGCGCGAATTCGGCGCCCAGGTGCGCGCGGTGTTCGTCGGCGCGATTCCCATCATATTCGGCATGCTGTTTCTGCTCGGCGTGGTGTTCGCCTACCTGCTGGGGTCGCAGGCGCAGCAGTACGGCGCCAATATTTTTGTCGTCGATGGCCTGCTGCTGGCGATCCTGCGCGAGATTTCGCCGGTCATCGTCGCGGTTCTGGTGGCGGGGCGAACGGGTGCGGCCATCACCGCGCAGATCGGCACCATGAAAGTCACCGAGGAAATCGATGCCATGACCACGCTCGGTCTCTCGCCGCTGTCGGTGCTGGTGATTCCGCGTGTGCTTGCCCTGCTGCTGGCCTTGCCGCTTCTGGTTTTCATCGGCGATGTCGCCGGCATCCTCGGCGGCATGCTGGTGACCCAGCAGCAGCTGGATATTTCCTATTACATGTTCATCGACCGGACAGTCGACGTGCTGCGCCTGAAAACGCTGATGGTGGGCATCGGCAAGGCGCCGGTGTTTGCCATTTTCATTGCCCTGATCGCCTGCCGCATGGGGCTGTCGGTCACGCGCGACGCGCGCAGCGTGGGTGCCCACACCACCTCCACCGTGGTACAGAGCCTGGTTGCCATCATTATCCTCAATGCGATTTTTGCCGTGATGTTCGTGCGGCTGGATATCTGATGGCCGAATCCGTGATCGACGTTCGCAACGTGTCCATCACGCTGGGCGGGCATCGCATTCATCGCGACCTGAGTCTGTCCGTTGCGCGCGGCGAAGTCATCGCGCTGATCGGCGGCAGCGGCAGCGGCAAGTCGGTGCTGCTGCGCGAAATCATCGGCCTTCTGAAACCCCAGGCGGGACACATCGACCTGCTCGGGCAGTCGGTCTGGGACAGCAGCCCCGAACAGATGAACGGGCTGCGCCGGCGTTTCGGGGTGTTGTTTCAGGATGGCGCCCTGTTTTCCTCGCTTTCCGTGGAGGACAACGTCGCCACGCCGCTGTTCGAGCATACCGACCTGCCCCGCGCCACCTGTCGGCAGATGGCGCGGCTGAAACTGGCGCTGGCCGGATTGCCGCCGGACACCGCCAGCAAGCTGCCGAGCGCGCTTTCCGGCGGCATGCGCAAGCGCGTCGCACTGGCGCGTGCGCTGGCGCTCGATCCTGAATTGCTGTTTCTGGACGAGCCGACTTCGGGTCTCGATCCGATTTCCGCGCGTGCCTTCGATGCGCTGATCCGGCTGCTGGCCGACAGTCTCGGCCTCACGGTGTTTCTCGTTACCCACGACTTGGATACACTGTTCTCGATTATCGACCGCGTGATCGTGCTGGCGGACGGCCGCGTGCTCGGCAGCGGCACGGTCGCCGAACTGAAGCACATCGATGACCCGTGGCTGCACGATTACTTTGCCGCGCGGGCGCCGGATGGAGAGACTAAGCATGGAAACTGAAGGCCGCTACACCCTGGTGGGCATACTGGTGCTGGCTGTTGTTGCGCTGATGACCCTGACGATCGTGTGGCTGACGGGCGCCGCAGACCGGATCGCGTATCAGACCTATACCATCTATTTCAAACAGCAGTCCCTCGACGGACTGGCGCTCGGCAGTCCGGTGAAAATGCGCGGCATCAAGGTGGGCGTGGTGGATGGCTATCTGTTTGCAAAAGGCGGCGATGAAGCAGTCAGGGTTACCGCGCGCATCGACGAAGGCGTGCCGGTCCACATCGGCGCCGCTGCCTACATCAAGCGCAACCTGGTCACCGGCATTGCAACCATCGAAATCGACAACGGCCCAAGCGAGAGTCCGCTCCTGGTCAAGGTGCCCCGGGGCGAGCGCTATCCGGTCATCGCCGAGGGCGCCTCCGATATCGACAAGGTGGCCACTGCGGTGTCGCAGCTGGCGGTCAACGGCGCCCAGGTGCTGGAAAAAATGAACACGCTGATGTCGGATGAAAACCAGCGTGCGATCAGCCAGACGCTCGCCAACCTCAATGAACTGTCAGCCCATCTGGTCGCCAACAAGCACGGCCTCGA
>JBFHXL010000268.1:0-2909 GCA_041599035.1 Thiobacillus sp.
ATGACACCCTGATGGAAGTCATGGTGATGGTCGATGCGCTGAAGCGTGCCTCGGCAGGCCGCATCACCGCCGCGATCCCCTATTACGGCTATGCGCGGCAGGATCGCCGCACCCGTTCGGCGCGGGTGGCGATCACTGCCAAGGTGGTGGCCAACATGCTGCAGGCCGCGGGAATCGACCGCATGCTGACGATGGATCTGCACTCGGATCAGATTCAGGGCTTCTTCGATACGCCGGTCGACAATATTTATTCCAGCCCGATCCTGCTGGGCGACATCTGGAAGCGCAACCATCCCGATCTGGTGGTGGTGTCGCCGGATGTGGGCGGCGTGGTGCGGGCGCGGGCGATTGCCAAGCGCCTCGAATGCGATCTGGCGATCATCGACAAGCGCCGCCCCAAGCCCAACGTGGCCAAGGTGATGCACATCATCGGTGATGTGAAGGATCGCACCTGCATCATCATGGATGACATGGTCGATACCGCCAACACGCTGTGCGAAGCGGCCAACGCGCTGAAGGAACAAGGCGCCAGGAAGGTGATGGCGTATTGCACGCACCCCGTGCTGTCCGGCAGCGCTGCCGAACGCGTGACCAATTCCGCGCTCGACGAACTGGTGGTGACCGACACCATCCCGCTGCGTGACGATGCGCGCGCGTGCGCAAAAATCCGGCAATTGTCGGTGGCTGAACTGCTGGCGGAGACCATCCGCCGCATCAGCAACGAAGATTCCGTCAGTTCGCTCTTCATGGAGTAGGGCTGATCGAATGCCCCTGGTCGCGGGGGCTTTAACCGTGCATGTCCCTTTTTGGCGCATGCATCATCAAGCAGGTTTTTTAGGAGAAGTAACATGGAAATCGAAGTCATTGCTGCCAAGCGTGAATTGCAAGGTACGGGTGCGAGCCGCCGTCTGCGTCACGCCGGCAAAGTCCCCGGTATCGTCTATGGTGGCGAAGCCGCCCCTATGCAGATCGAACTGGACCACAACGCGCTGTATCACGCGCTGCGCAAGGAGGCTTTCCACGCTTCCGTGCTGACGCTGAATGTCGATGGCGCAAAAGAATCCGTGCTGCTGCGCGATTCGCAGTGGCATCCCTACAAGCAGCAGGTGCTGCACGTCGACTTCCAGCGCGTCGACAAAACCCACAAGATTCACGTCAAGGTTCCGCTGCACTTCCTGAATGCCGATACCTGCCCGGGCGTGAAAACCGGTGGCGGCAAGCCGCACCACCTGATGACCGAGATTGATGTCCAGTGTTTGCCGAGCGATCTGCCCGAATTTATCGAGGTGGACATGGGCAAGCTGGAAGTCGGCACGACCATTCACGTCAATGAACTGACTCTGCCCAAAGGTGTGGAGTTGGTGGCGCACATCAAGCAGGAAGACCCTGCCGTGGCTTCGGTCAACGCGCCCAAGGTTGCCGTGGTCGAAGAAGAGCCTGCAGCAGCACCTGCCGAGCCCGCGGAACCCAAGGAGTGATCCGGATGCGCAATCCCCGAGTGGTTTGATCTTGGTGGATTGCGCACCGGGTGCGGCATGACAGCGCCAAGCCTAATCGCCCCCCGCCTGATCGTCGGCCTCGGTAACCCGGGGCGCGACTACGAAGAAACCCGGCACAATGCCGGGTTTTGGTTTTGCGCACGTCTGGCGCAAAAATGGGGTGCGTCGCTTGCCATGGAGTCACGTTTTCATGGCATCGTCGGACGGAGTGCAGAACGCGTCTGGATGGTGTTGCCGCAGACCTTCATGAATCGTTCCGGACAGGCAGTCGGCGCGCTTGCGCGTTTTCACCGCATCGAGCCGGCCGAAATCCTGGTGGTGCACGATGAACTCGATATCCCCCCCGGCCAGTTGCGCATCAAGTTCGGTGGCGGCCTGGGGGGGCACAACGGCCTGAAGGACATCGCTTCGCACCTGGGTACGCAGGATTTCTGGCGCCTGCGTATTGGCATCGGTCATCCGGGCGATCGCAGCGAAGTCGTAAACTACGTTTTGAAGCCGCCCCGCCGCGAAGAGCGGGCCGAAATCGATGCCGCGATCGAACGCGCGGTCGATGTGTGGCCGTTGATCGAGCGCGGCGAGTGGAACGCAGCGACCCAGCGCGCCAATACTAACCCTCCGGCTTAACGGCCCTTAGCTTCAGGAAAACCCATGAGTCTCAAATGCGGTATCGTCGGTCTGCCCAACGTCGGCAAATCCACCCTTTTCAACGCCTTGACCCAGGCGGGCATCGCGGCGGAAAACTACCCCTTCTGCACCATCGAGCCTAATACCGGCGTGGTCGAGGTGCCGGATCCCCGGCTGGCGCAATTGTCGGAAATCATCAGGCCGCAGAAAGTGGTGCCGGCGGTCGTGGAGTTTGTGGATATCGCCGGCCTGGTCGCGGGCGCCTCCAAGGGCGAAGGCCTGGGCAACCAGTTTCTGGCCAATATTCGCGAGACCGATGCAATTTGTCATGTCGTGCGCTGTTTTCATAATGAAAACGTGATCCATGTCGCCGGCAAGGTGGATCCGCTGTCGGACGTGGAAACCATTGCGACCGAGTTGGCGCTCGCTGACCTTGCCAGTGTCGAGAAAGCGCTGACGCGCGCCGAGAAAACCGCGCGCGCGGGCGACAAGGAGGCGCAGAAACTGCTCGCCGCATTGAAGCCCGTACTGGCCGTCCTCAACGAAGGCCGTCCCGCACGTGCTGCCGGGCTGGATGCCGAGGGCCTGGCGGCGATCAGGCCGCTGTGCCTGATGACGCTCAAGCCCACGCTCTACGTCGCCAACGTCAGCGAAGACGGGTTTCACGACAACCCCATGCTTGACGCGCTGAATGCCTTTGCCGCCGAGGAAGGCTCGCCCGTGGTACCGGTGTGCGCGGCGCTGGAAGCCGAACTGCAGGAACTGTCACCTGAGGAGCGTGTG
>JBFHXL010000269.1:0-2898 GCA_041599035.1 Thiobacillus sp.
ATCCTGCTGCGTCGTGTCGCCGAGCAGTTGCGTGAACGGCGCTGGCAGGTCGGCAACGTCGACGCCACCGTCATCGCGCAGGCCCCGAAAATGGCACCGCACATCGCACGCATGACCGCGCACATTGCCGACGACCTTGGCATCGCGATCGACCGCGTCAACGTCAAGGCCACCACCACCGAAAAACTCGGCTTCACCGGGCGCGGCGAAGGCATCGCCGCCGAAGCGGTGTGCCTGATCGAGCGTGGCTGACGCGGAGTTATCGGACGCCATCCCGACCAAGCCAGATTCGCTGCGCCTGTTTTTCGCCCTGTGGCCGGACGACGCCACCCGCACCGCGCTCAGCCACACCGGCAAATGGCTGCACAAGCACTGGGACGGCCGCCGCATGCGCGCCGACAGCCTGCATCTGACCCTGGCCTTTCTCGGCCGCACCCCGGTCGCGCACCTGGAGGCCCTGACTGCCGGCGTCGCCGCCATCGAAGCCGATCGATTTGAGCTGACCCTCGATCAGCCCGGCCACTGGAATCACAACCGGATCGGCTGGCTGGGGCCCAGCCTGCCGCCCGCGCAACTGGGTGAACTGGTCGCTGCATTGAATAAGGCGATTCAACAATCCGGCGTCGCCTTCGACGCCCGCCCGCACGTGCCGCATGTCACCCTGCTGCGCAACACCGCCGGCGGCGCGCTGCCTGCCTGTGAGCCGGTGCACTGGCCGGTCAACGATTTCGTGCTGGTGTCTTCGCGCACGGAAACGGATGGCGCGTATTACGATGTGATCCGGCGCTGGCCTTTGGCGTGAATTCTGGATAAAAAAGCCGATCTGACTCGACACGCGGGCAGCGTTTCGGGTATGATCCGCCCCGCATTAGGCGCGTAGCTCAGCTGGTTAGAGCACCACCTTGACATGGTGGGGGTCGTTGGTTCGAGTCCAATCGCGCCTACCAATTTTATTGGTCGGCACATGCCGGCCTGACTGGGGTTGAGTCCCTCTGGAGGTTGCGAAATGTCACCGCGAACTAGCAAGGTTGTCTTTGGATAAACCGGCGCATCGCAGTTCGCAGAGAATCTGCACCCTCTACTTGTAATATCCAAAAGCGCGGCCGGTCCGCGCTTTTTTCTTTTCTGGAGTTTGAGTCATGGTCAACGTCACGCTTCCCGATGGTTCCGTCCGCGCATTCGACGCACCGGTCACGGTCGCACAGGTGGCTTCAAGCATCGGCGCCGGCCTCGCCAAGGCCGCGCTGGCCGGGCGGGTGGACGGCAAGTTGGTCGACACCAGCCATGTGATCGACGCCGACGCGCAGCTGTCCATCGTCACCGACAAGGACGCCGACGGACTCGACCTGATTCGCCACTCCACCGCGCACCTGCTGGCCTTTGCGGTGAAGTCGCTGTTCCCCGACGCGCAGGTGACCATCGGTCCGGTGATCGAGGACGGCTTCTACTACGATTTTTCATACAAGCGCCCGTTCACGCCGGACGATCTGGCAGCGATCGAGAAAAAAATGGCCGAACTGGCCAAACAGGACATCCCGGTGACGCGCAGCGTGATGCCACGCGACAAGGCGGTGACCTTCTTTCAGGAGATGGGCGAGGCCTACAAGGCCGAGATCATCGCGTCGATCCCCTCAAACGAGGACATCTCGCTGTACCGCGAGGGCGACTTCATCGACCTCTGTCGCGGCCCGCACGTGCCGTCGACCGGCAAGCTCAAGCACTTCAAGCTGATGAAGCTGGCCGGCGCCTACTGGCGCGGCGACTCGAAGAACGAGATGCTGCAGCGCGTCTATGGTACCGCCTGGGCGAAAAAGGAAGACCTCGAAGCCTACCTGCACCGCCTGGAAGAAGCCGAGAAGCGCGACCACCGGCGCCTGTCCAGGCAGCTCGACCTCTTGCACATGCAGGACGAGGCGCCGGGCATGGTGTTCTGGCACCCTAAAGGCTGGATCGTGTGGCAGCAGATCGAGCAGTACATGCGGCAGAAGTTTGTCGAATACGGCTACCAGGAAGTGCGCACCCCGGCGGTGATGGACCGCAGCATGTGGGAGAAGTCCGGCCACTGGGAAAACTACCACGAGAAC
The DNA here is from genome assembly GCA_041599035.1 of Thiobacillus sp. Taxonomy (GTDB): domain Bacteria; phylum Pseudomonadota; class Gammaproteobacteria; order Burkholderiales; family Thiobacillaceae; genus Thiobacillus. Next base: position 2,085 of record JBFHXL010000269.1, read on the forward strand.
ATGTTCACCACAGCCTCGGAAAACCGCGATTACGCGGTGAAGCCGATGAACTGCCCCGGCCACGTGCAGATCTTCAACAGCGGTCTGCATTCGTACCGTGACCTGCCGCTGCGTCTGGCCGAGTTCGGCTCGTGTCACCGCAACGAGCCGTCGGGCGCGCTGCACGGCATCATGCGCGTGCGCGGCTTCACCCAGGATGACGCCCATATTTTCTGCACCGAAGAACAGGTCGAACAGGAAGTCGCCGACTTTATCGTGATGCTGGAGAAGTGTTACGCCGACTTCGGCTTCGCCGATGTGCTGGTCAAGCTGTCGACGCGGCCGGAGAAACGCGTCGGCTCGGATGAAAGCTGGGACAAGGCGGAAGCCGCATTGGCGGCGGCGTTGGCCCGCAACAATCTGGCCTACGACCTGCAGCCGGGCGAGGGCGCGTTCTACGGCCCCAAGGTCGAGTTCACGCTGAAGGATTCGATCGGGCGGCTGTGGCAATGCGGCACGATCCAGCTCGACTTCAACCTGCCGGTACGCCTCGACGCCGAGTTCGTCGACGAGGACAACAGCCGCAAGACGCCGGTCATGCTGCATCGCGCCATCCTCGGTTCGATGGAGCGCTTCATCGGCATTCTGATCGAGCACCACGCCGGTAATTTCCCGCTGTGGCTGGCGCCGGTGCAGGTCATCGTGATGCTGGAGAAATGCTATGTGGACTTCGGTTTTCACGATGTGCTGGTCAAGCTGTCGACGCGGCCCGAGAAGCGCGTCGGTTCGGATGAAAGCTGGGACAAGGCGGAAGCCGCGCTGGCCGCGGCGTTGG
>JBFHXL010000270.1:0-2875 GCA_041599035.1 Thiobacillus sp.
CGTCTTCAAGTGCGTCGACAATTAGTTTGATCTTGGATTTGATATTCATGTGTGTGTGTAAAGTTGATGTTCGTAAATGTAGTCAAGCACAGTATCGGGCAACAGGTAACGCACGCTGCCTTGCTGGTTCAGAATAGTGCGGATGGCCGTCGCCGAGATGCCCAGCGGGGTCATCTGCTGGAACCATACCGATCCTGCTGGCCCCGCCGCCGAATGATCGGCCACCTGACGCTGTAAAACTTCGCTTTTCAGCGGGTCCTGCATGGCATCGGGCTGCAGCAATCGCGCACCGGGACGGGTCACGACGGCAATGTTTGCCAGCTCGAACAAGCGCTGCCAGTGGTGCCAGCCTGCCAGTCCGAGAAAGGCATCAGCCCCCAGCAACAACCACAGGGATTGTTCCGCCCCCAACTCGTCTCGCAGCGAGGTCAGCGTATCCACCGTGTAACTCGGCTGTTCGCGCTGCACTTCGCGCGCATCCACGGCAAAGACCGGGTTGCCTGCGATGGCGCGACGCACCATTTCCAGGCGATGCATCGCGGCAATGCGCGGCGACTCGCGATGCGGCGGTTGCCCGGCAGGAATAAACAGCACCCTGCTCAGACCCAGTGCAAGCGCCATTTCCTCGGCCAGCCGCAAATGGCCGAAGTGAATCGGGTCGAAGGTGCCGCCCATCACGCCGATGGCGTGATGGGCGTGAGGCGTGAGGGGTGAAGCGTGAGGCACAGGGGAAGCCACGCTCAGCATGCCCGCTTGCACGCGCTGGGCAACTGGCACTGTAGCCGGCATGGCGCCAACCGCGCCTCTCGATTCACGCCTTACCCCTCACCCTCTGACATGGCCGTCGCCCAGCACCACCCACTTCTGGCTGGTCAGTCCTTCCAGCCCGACCGGGCCGCGCGCGTGGATCTTGTCGGTGGAAATGCCGATTTCCGCGCCCAGACCATACTCAAAGCCGTCGGCAAAGCGGGTCGAGGCATTGACCACGACGCTGGCCGAATCGACCTCGCGCAGGAAACGCCGCGCCCGGCCGTAGTCCTCGGTGACGATGGCATCGGTATGCTGCGAGCCATGCGTGTTGATATGGGTCATCGCCGCGTCGATATCGTCAACCACCTTGACTGCGATAATGGGGCCGAGATATTCCTCGGTCCAGTCGGCCTCAACGGCCGCCTTCAGCTTGTCGGCAGCCACATAGGCGCCCTGCAGGATGGCCAGGGCTTCGGGGCACGCGCGCATTTCCACGCCCTTGCCGGCGAGCATATGGCCGATGTCGGGCAGCACGGCAGTCGCCACGCCGCGTGCCACCAGCAGCGACTCGGTGGTGTTGCAGGTACCGTAGCGCTGGGTCTTGGCGTTCTCGACGATTTTCACCGCCTTGGCGAGATCGGCACGATCGTCCACATACACATGGCAATTGCCGTGCAGATGCTTGATCACCGGCACCCGCGCCTCGCTGGTGATGCGCTCGATCAGGCCCTTGCCGCCACGCGGCACGATGACGTCGACGTAGTCCTTCATGGTGATGAGTTCGCCGACAGCGGCGCGGTCGACGGTCTCGATCACCTGCACCACGCCTTCGGGCAAGCCGGCGGCTTTCAGACCTTCGCGCACGCAGGCGGCGACGGCCTGATTGGAATGCAGCGCTTCGGAGCCGCCGCGCAGGATCGCGGCATTGCCGGACTTGAGGCACAGGCCGGCAGCATCCGCGGTGACGTTGGGACGCGCCTCGTAAATGATGCCGATGACACCGAGCGGCACCCGCATCTTGCCGACCTGAATGCCGGAGGGACGAAACTTGAGGCCATCGATTTCGCCCACCGGATCGGGCAATGCCGCGATCTGCTCCAACCCCTCGGCCATCCCGGCCACGCCTTTTTCATTGATCTGCAGGCGATCGAGCAGCGCGGCGTCGAGCCCGCTGGCGCGGGCGTGTTCCATGTCGCGCGCGTTGGCCTCCAGCAGTTTGGCGGCATCGCGCCGGATCGCCGCGGCAATCGCCAGCAGCGCGCGGTTCTTCTGGTTGGTGTCGGCACGGGCGATGGCACGCGAGGCTTCGCGCGCCTGTTTGCCCACCGTTTGCATGTAACTTTTGATATCCATCATCTTGTCCTATTGCTGTTCTGTCCCGCGTCAGGCACGGCCAGAGCCAGCCCCACGCGCAACAAGGTATCCCAGGGATCGCCCACGCGCTCCAGGCCCTTGGCCTGGCGGTCGATCAGCGCCAGATCGGCCAGTGCGGTCTCGATCCGGCCCAGATTCAGACGCTTCAGCGCCCGCTCGATCTGCGGGGCGCGCTGCTTGTCGCGTCCCCACAAGGTCCGCATCACGCCGGACAGCGCATCACCCTGCGCCAGGGCTGATTTTAGCCTGAGCAAGAGCCGCACCGCCGACGACACCTGCCACAGGATGGCCGGCACCGCTTCGCCCGCATCCCGAAGATCGGTGACGATTTGCGCGAAGCGCGCGCCATCGCCCGCATACAAGGCGTCCTGCAACGCGTCGGCTTCGAGCCGGCTGACATCCACCACGGCATGCTCGACGTCGGCCAGCGTCACGCCTCCCGGCGGCAGCAACAACGCGAGTTTGTCGATTTCCTGCTGCGCCGCCAATAAGTTTCCCTCGACCTGGTCGGCCAGAAATTCCAGCGCCGCGCGCTCGGCACGCAGTCCCTGCCGGGTCAACCGCCGCTCGATCCAGCCGGGCAACTGGGCACGCTCGACGGGGCGGGCCTCGACCACGGTCCCGGCGGCGGCCAGCGCGGAAAACCAGCGGCTTTTCATGGCTTTCCAGTCGAGCCCCGGCAGATTGATGAGGGTGAGCGTATCGGCCGGCAATTTGGCCGCGTAGGCCTCCAGCGCCTTGGCGCCATCGA
>JBFHXL010000271.1:0-2859 GCA_041599035.1 Thiobacillus sp.
CGCGCGTCTCGCACGTCACCGACGCCACCGACTGGCGGGTGGAATACCCGTTCGTGGTGCTGACCCCGGACACCGAAGCCGAGATGGCCCGGCTGGTGGCGGGGCTGATCGAGCTGGGCCTGACCATCATCCCGCGCGGCGGCGGCACCGGTTACACCGGCGGCGCGGTGCCGCTGACCGATCGGGCGGCGGTCATCAATACCGAAAAGCTCGAAGCACTGAGTGCAGTGGAAATGCGGCGCCTGTCCGGCGTGGAATTCGAAGTCCCCACCATTCTCTGCGGCGCCGGCGTCGTCACCAAGCGGGTGATGGACGTGGCCGAAGCCGCCGGGCTGGTGTTCGCGGTCGACCCGACCTCGGCCGACGCCTCGACCATCGGCGGCAACGTATCGATGAACGCGGGTGGCAAGAAAGCCGTGCTGTGGGGCACTGCGCTCGACAACCTGGTGTCGTGGCGCATGGTGACGCCAAACGCCGAATGGATCGAAGTCAGCCGGGTGAACCACAACCTTGGCAAAATCCACGACGTGCCGTCGGCCACCTTCGAGATCCGGCGTTTTGCCGCCGATGGCAAAACGCCGAAGGGCTCGCCGGAAATCCTCATCATTCCCGGCGCCCGTTTCCGCAAGACCGGACTCGGCAAGGACGTCACTGACAAGTTCCTGGCCGGCCTGCCCGGTGTCCAGAAGGAAGGCTGCGACGGCCTCATCACCTCGGCGCGCTTCATCCTGCACCGGCTGCCGGCACACACCCGCACGGTATGCCTGGAATTCTTCGGTCACGCCTCCGAAGCGACGCCGGCGATTGTCGAAATCAAGACCTATTGCGACGGCCACGGCGACATCCTGTTGGCCGGACTGGAGCATCTCGACGCGCGCTATGTGAAGGCCGTCGGCTACGCCACCAAGGCGCCGCGCACCACACGCCCGAACATGGTGCTGCTGATCGACGTGGTGTCGGACAACGAAGTCGCGGTGGGCGAGGCGGCCTCGAACATCGTGCGTATTGCCAACGCGCGCGGTGGCGAAGGCTTTATTGCGGTATCGCCGGAAACGCGCAAGAAGTTCTGGCTCGACCGCGCCCGCACTGCCGCGATTGCCGCCCACACCAACGCGTTCAAGATCAACGAGGACGTGGTGATTCCGCTGCCGCGCCTGGGCGACTACACCGACGGCATCGAACGCATCAACATCGAACTGTCGATTGCCAACAAGCTGATCCTGCTCGATGCGCTGACCGGGTTTTTCGGTGCGGCGCGCCTGCCGCTGCTGGAAGACGACGACACCGTCGCCGATCCGGAACAGGTGGAAGACAAGCGCCAGCGCGCGCTGGTGCTGATCGAAACGGCGCGTACCCGCTGGGCCGGGTACCTGGCCAATCTCGACGCGCCCCTGCCCACGGACGATCCGCGCCTCACCCCTCACCCCTCACCCCTCACGATCTTCACCGCGCTGCGCGACAAGCACATCCGCGTGTCGTGGAAACGCGAAGTGCGGCGCGAACTGCACCAGCTCTTCATCGGCCGCGAGTACACCAAGGTGCTCGAAGCCTGCGACCGCATCCACAAAGAGGTGCTGAAAAGCCGCGTGTTCGTGGCGTTGCACATGCACGCCGGCGACGGCAACGTGCACACCAACATTCCGGTCAACTCCGACAACTACGCCATGCTGCAGTCTGCCAACGCGGCCGTGGCACGCATCATGGGGCTGGCCACCGAACTTGGCGGCGTGATCTCGGGCGAGCACGGCATCGGCCTGACCAAGCTGGAGTTTCTCGACGCAGCCACCATCGCCACCTTTGCCAACTACAAGCAGAAGGTCGATCCGTCGAACCATTTCAACAAGGGCAAGCTGATGCCCGGCGCCGATTTGCGCAACGCCTACACGCCGTCGTTCAGCCTGCTGGAATCCGAGTCGATCATTCTCGAAGCCTCGGAAACCGAAGCCATCGCCGACTCGATCAAGGACTGCCTGCGCTGCGGCAAGTGCAAGCCGGTGTGCAACACCCACATTCCGCGCGCCAACCTGCTGTACTCGCCGCGCAACAAGATACTCGCCACCTCGCTCTTGATCGAAGCCTTCCTGTACGAGGAGCAGACCCGCCGCGGTGTCTCGCTCAAGCACTTCGACGAGTTCGGCGATGTGGCCGACCACTGCACCATCTGCCACAAATGCAAGAATCCCTGCCCGGTCGACATCGACTTTGGCGACGTCTCGATCGCCATGCGCAACATGCTGCGCAAGCAGGGCAAGAAGAAATTCAACCCCGCCTCCTGGGCGTCGATGGCCTTTCTCAACGCGACCGACCCCACCACCATCAAGGCGCTCAGGAAACCGCTGATCGAATGGGGCTACGCCGGACAACGGCTGGGGCATACGCTGTTCAAGCGCCTGGGGCTGATCCAGCCGCAGACCCAGCACCCCCCGGCCACGCTGGGCAAGCCCAAGGCAGTGGCCCAGGTCATCCACCTGGTCAACAAGCCGATGCCCGGCGGGCTGCCGAAGAAAACCTCGCGCGCGCTGCTGGGACTGGAAGATTCGTCGATCGTGCCGATTCTGCGTGACCCGGCCAAGCTGACCGACGACAGCGACGCCGTGTTCTACTTTCCCGGCTGCGGTTCGGAGCGGCTGTTCTCGCAAGTCGGACTCGCCACCCAGGCGATGCTGTACGAACTGGGCTCACAGACCGTGTTGCCACCCGGCTACCTGTGCTGCGGCTATCCGCAAATTGCGGGCGGCCAGGCCGACAAGGGCGAAGCCATCACCGCGCAGAATCGCGTGCTGTTCCATCGCGTGGCCAACACGCTGAACTACCTCGACATCAAGACCGTGATCGTGTCGTGCGGCACCTGCATGGACC
>JBFHXL010000272.1:0-2852 GCA_041599035.1 Thiobacillus sp.
CCTTGAGGAAGGCGAGCAGTTCCTCGAACTCGGCATCGGTCTCGCCGGGAAAACCCACGATAAAGGTCGACCGCAGCGTAAGATCGGGCACGGCGGCACGCCACGACTGGATGCGATCCAGTGTCTTCTCGACCGCACCCGGGCGTTTCATCAGCTTCAGGATGCGCGGACTGGCATGCTGAAACGGAATATCGAGATAAGGCAGAATCGTGCCGTCGGCCATCAGGGGAATCACGTCGTCCACGCCCGGATAGGGATAGACATAATGCAGCCGCACCCACGCGCCGAGTCCGCCCAGCGCAGCCGCGAGTTCGGTCATGCGGGTTTTCAGCGGGCGCCCGTTCCAGAATCCCGGACGATATTTGACATCCACCCCGTAGGCGCTGGTGTCCTGTGATACCACCAGCAATTCCTGCACCCCTGCCCCGACCAGAGCCTCCGCCTCGCGCATCACCTCCCCGATCGGACGGCTGACCAGATCGCCGCGCAGCGACGGAATGATGCAGAACGTGCAGCGATGGTTACACCCCTCGGAAATTTTCAAGTAGGCGTAATGTCGGGGCGTGAGTTTGACTCCACCCGGTGGAATCAGGTCTTCAAACGGGTCGTGTGGCTTCGGCAGGGCCGTATGCACCGCCAGCATGACCTCATCCAGCGCATGCGGTCCGGAAACCGCCAGTACCTTGGGGTGTGCCTCCCGTATCACCTCGCCCTTGGCGCCGAGACAGCCGGTGACGATCACCTTGCCGTTTTCCGTCAGCGCTTCACCAATAGCCTCGAGCGACTCCTGCACCGCTGCATCGATAAAGCCGCAGGTGTTGACGACGACCACATCGGCATCGTCATAGGTTCCCACAATGCCGTACCCTTCGGCACGCAACTGGGTGAGAATACGCTCGGAATCGACCGTCGCCTTCGGACACCCGAGGGAGACGAACCCGACTGTGGGCATGCGTGCGGTGTGCGCTTTGGTTACCATGGTGTTTAGCCGGGACCTGAATATGTATATCGTAGCGATAGGCTGGGCCTATGTAATCCTGATGATGGCGATCACATCCAGCAGTTTGGGGAAGGCGCTGGCCATTCTGCTTTTTCTGGGCGTGGTGCCGCTCGCCCTGTTTGTGTACGTGGCTGACCGGCCACGGCGTCGGCGTCACTCAGTGGATACTGTCGATGAAATAGCCGACCATCCCAACAGTGCCGATTCCCAATCCGATCAACACTAGCTGCTGCAGCGTGGCGCCAATCTCGGCTCGCTTGTGCAAGCCCGGAATCAGGTCCGACAAGGCCACATACAGCATGCTTGCCCCCCCCAGGCCCAGCAGCACCGGCGTCCATCCATCCATCAAAGACAGGGCGTAATAGCCGACCAACGCGCCAATCAAGGTCGCCACCCCGGTCAGGACGTTGATCATCAACGCCTGCGTCCGCGTGTAGCCCGAATGCAGCAAAATCAGAAAGTCACCGATTTCCTGCGGAATCTCGTGCGCAATGATCGCCAGCGTCGTCACCACGCCCAAACGGAAATCGGCCATGAACGCGCCCGCAATAATGACGCCATCGACAAAATTGTGAAAGGTATCTCCCACGGTGATCATCAAACCAGAACGCCCATGGTCATGTTGATGATCGCCAGGACTCCCGTGTGCCTCGCAGACCTCGTCATGACAATGACGCCACAGCACCAGTTTTTCCAGCAGAAAGAACAGCAGAATGCCCCCTAACAGGGCCTTTGCGACGGTCTCGACGCTGCCTCCCATTTCGACCGCTTCGGGCAGCACCTCCAGAAGCGACGCCCCGAGCAAAGCGCCGATCGCATAACTAACCAACACCGGCACCCAGTTCGGCCGTGCCGAAAAGGCCAAAACGGCCGCCAGCGACAAGCTCAGCAAACTGCCTGCGGCTGTTGCGATCAAAATGATGGCAAGGATAGACATGAGAATGGAGACGTGCAGCAAAATCGGGGATTATACCGGGACTGGCTGTTCAGGATGGATGTGATCCAGGCCCTGAAACCAAATTCGATCCGTGATATTACAATTTTCGGAGTGAAATAGTATGTCATTCACTCCCTGTCCCGCAGCCCGATGAACTGCGGGACAGGCAAACTCAAAAGCCGACTGTAATAGCCGTCAGCCTTTTACTTCCTGGCCTTTTCAGCGCCAATCGACAACTCCCCTTTCAATTTGTCGACGCTCGCCTTTCCAAAACCTTTCACCTCATCCAGTTCGTCCAGGGACTTGAATCCGCCGTGTGCCTCGCGATACGAAATAATCGCTTGAGCTTTTGCCGGACCCAGCCCCTTGACGGATTCGAGTTCAGACTGCGTCGCCGTATTGATGTTCACTGCAGCCAGGGCTGGATATCCGATCAGACCTGCCAGAACCAACAACCCTCCAATCATTTTTTTCATGTTGCCTCCCAGTAAAGATTAAGTGGATGAATTGTGGGCATACGCCCACCACACTAAACTATCCCTTTCCTGCTACGGCCACCATACAACTTTAGTTGTAGATTTCGCATATCCCGTTGATTATTTTGTGAAAATAATTTTTTATGGCGCTCATGCAGGCAGTGGAAAAGCATGGCAGACCATGGATTACTGTCCCAGACGGCCGAATTAACGCGTGTTTAACGCGTTTTTAAGTTTAATAAGCGCGCAATAAAAAACCCCCTCGTTTGTGGGAGGGGGTTTTGGTGTTTTCCTCGCCGGGCGAGGGAAACGAATAGGAGTCTGACGATGACCTACTTTCACAGGCGTAGTGCCTACTATCATTGGCGCGGGAGCGTTTCACCGTCCTGTTCGGGATGGGAAGGGGTGGTTCCACTCTGCTATGGTCGTCAGACAAAGG
>JBFHXL010000273.1:0-2825 GCA_041599035.1 Thiobacillus sp.
CCGCGCCTCCGGTAAAATCGCCCGTTTTCCAAGGCTTTGTTTTGCTTTGGTTTTGTGCAGGTTGACCAGGAAGAACGCCGTGACGGCAGAGAACAATCCACGTTTACGCACGATCAATAAATCATCCAAGCTCGACAATGTCTGCTACGACATCCGCGGCCCGGTGATGGCGCGCGCGCGCCAGATGGAAGAAGACGGCCAGCGCATCATCAAGCTGAACATCGGCAACCCGGCACCGTTTGGTTTCGAGGCGCCCGAGGAAATCGTGCAGGACGTGATCCTGAACCTGCCTAATGCCTCGGGCTACAGCGATTCCAAGGGTCTGTTCTCGGCACGCAAGGCAATCATGCACGAAACCCAGCGCAAGGGCATCGCCGGCGTGCAGATCGACGACATCATTATCGGCAATGGCGTGTCCGAACTGATCGTGATGGCGATGCAGGCGCTGCTGGACAATGGCGACGAAGTGCTGGTGCCGGCACCGGACTATCCGCTGTGGACGGCTGCGGTGAGCCTGGCCGGCGGCAAGCCGTGCCACTATATCTGCGACGAAGGCGCTGGCTGGCTTCCGGATCTGGACGATATCCGCTCCAAGATCACGACGCATACGCGCGCCATCGTCATCATCAACCCGAACAACCCGACCGGCGCGCTGTACCCGGACGATCTGCTGCTGGGGATACTGGAGATCGCGCGGCAGAACCAGCTGATCGTGTACGCCGACGAAATCTACGACAAGGTCTTGTTTGACGGCGTGATTCATACATCGATTGCCTCGCTGGCCAGCGACGTGCTGATCGTGACCTTCAACGGCCTGTCGAAGAATTACCGTGCCTGTGGCTATCGTTCGGGCTGGCTGATCGTGTCGGGCGACAAGCGCCATGCCACGGATTATCTGGAAGGACTCAACATGCTGGCGTCGATGCGCCTGTGTTCCAATGTGCCGGGGCAATACGGAATCCAGACGGCGCTGGGCGGCTACCAGAGCATCAACGACCTGGTCGCGCCGAGCGGAAGATTGACGCGCCAGCGCGACCTGGCGCACGAACTCCTGACCCTGATTCCCGGCGTGACCTGCGTCAAGCCGAAGGCGGCAATGTATCTGTTTCCGCGACTGGATCCCAAACTGTATCAGATTGACGACGACCAGAAGTTCATCCTCAAGCTGCTCGAAGAGGAACGCGTGCTGGTGGTGCAGGGGAGCGGTTTTAACTGGCCCACGCCCGATCACATTCGCGTGGTGTTCCTGCCGCATGAAGAACACCTTACCGAGGCGATTTCACGCATGAGCCGGTTTCTGGACCGCCAGCGTGCGCATCGCTGATTGTAATTTTTTCATCCGCGAAGTACGCGAAGGAGCACGAAGAAAAACCCTTAAAGACAGATTTCAAAGGTATGTCTTTTTTGTTTTGAATTTGCTTTGTGTCTCTTCGCGTTCCTTATGCCCTTTGGGTATTCGCGGATAACTGTTTTTTGACTGAGATTATTTAAATGAAACCCATCAATGTCGGCCTGCTGGGCCTGGGAACGGTCGGTGGCGGCACGCTCACCGTGTTGCGCCGCAATGCAGAAGAAATCAGCCGTCGCGCCGGTCGCGAAATCCGTGTGGTGCGCGCTGCGGTGCGCAATCTGGAAAAAGCCAAGACCCTGGCGGGCAACCTGCCGCTGTCGAGCAACCCGTTCGACGTGGTGGATGATCCCGAGATCGATATCGTGGTCGAACTGATCGGCGGTCTCGAGCCCGCGCGCGAACTGGTGATGCAGGCGATTGCCAATGGCAAGCACGTGGTCACCGCCAACAAGCATCTGGTCGCCAAGCACGGCAACGAAATCTTCGCCGCGGCGCAGGCCAAGGGCGTGATGGTTGCGTTCGAAGCCGCGGTGGCAGGCGGCATCCCCATCATCAAGGCGCTGCGCGAAGGCCTCACTGCCAACCGCATCGAGTGGCTGGCCGGCATCATCAACGGCACCAGCAACTTCATCCTCACCGAGATGCGTGACAAGGGCGCCGCCTTTGAGGACGTGCTGAAGGAAGCCCAGCAGCTCGGTTACGCCGAAGCCGATCCGACCTTCGATATTGAAGGCATCGATGCGGCGCACAAGCTCACCATTCTGTCGGCGATTGCCTTCGGCATCCCGATGCAGTTCGACCGTGCCTACACCGAGGGCATTTCGAAGCTCACCCGCGAAGACGTGAAGTATGCTGAAGAGCTTGGCTACCGCATCAAGCTGCTGGGTATCGCGCGCCGCGCCGACAACGGCATCGAGCTGCGTGTGCACCCGACGCTGATTCCCGAGCGCCGCCTGATCGCCAACGTCGACGGCGCGATGAACGCGGTGCTGGTGAAGGGCGACGCCGTCGGTCCGACGCTGTATTACGGCGCCGGCGCGGGTGCCGAGCCGACGGCCTCGGCCGTGGTCGCCGATCTGGTCGACGTGACGCGGCTCCATACCGCCGATCCGCATCACCGTGTGCCGCATCTGGCGTTCCAGCCGGATCAATTGTCGGATACGCCGATCCTGCCGATGGACGAGGTGCGCACCGCGTACTATCTGCGTCTGCGTGCGTTTGACCGTCCCGGTGTGCTGGCCGACATCACCCGCATCCTGGCCGATGGCAGCATCTCCATCGACGCCATGGTGCAGAAGGAGCCGGCAGAAGGCGAGGAGCAGGTCAACATCATCCTGCTGACCCATGTCACGGTGGAGAAAAACATCAACGCCGCGATCACCAAGATCGAAGCGCTCGATGCCGTGGCCGGGCAGGTGATGCGCATCCGCCTCGAAGAACTGGCAGCGAGATAAGCATGAATTACATCAGCACG
>JBFHXL010000274.1:0-2823 GCA_041599035.1 Thiobacillus sp.
CCAACGCTTCGCCGAAAGCTATGTCGCCGATCACCGCGCCCGCGCAGGCAGCGTCAAGCTCGCCCACGACCTGCGCCAGCGTGGGGTGAGCGACAGCATCATCGAAGCGGTGCTAAGCGAAAATCGCGACAGCGAACTTGAGCGCGCGCACGCAGTGTGGCGAAAGAAATTCGGCACGCCCCCCGTCGATGCGGCTGAAAAAGCGAAACAGATCCGATTCATGCAGGGCCGCGGTTTTACACTTGAGACAATACAAAAAACCTTGGCCATTGATTGACCCATCTGACGGCGGGCATGAATCGCCCCGCCCTCCACATCCGGGACCGAACCCTATTGTTTACCCAAGAAAAAGCCCCTCCTCGGAGGGGCTGGCTGGCTTATTGGGGTCAGCCCCCAATGCACATTATCGACTAGCCAATATTAACAGCCGCCGGTTCCAGGCTTCATACCGCGCGACGCGTTACAAATCGTCCCCGTGTTTGCCCAGTTCACAACCGAGTCGCCAGCTGCCGGCGTTGCCGTAAGAATAATAGTCAAATTCGCACCCCCAGTTGATGCGGTTGCACCGCTTGTTGCGGTAATACGAAGGCCGGTGCCGCTTACGGCAATGGCTGGGGCAACCGTAATATTTCGTGTGGTTACAGGAGTTGTAACACCAATTTCGGCCATGGTGTCACAGGCCGTATTAAGGTTGGTTTCCTGAAGGCAGGTGGTTGCCGCTGTTTTTATCCCGTTCAACTCGGCCATGGCTGCAGATGCTCTTGTACGTGACGTGTAATCGCTGTACTGCGGAATCGCCACCGCGGCCAGAATACCGATAATCGCCACGACGATCATCAGTTCGATCAAAGTAAAACCTTGTTGAACTTTACGCATTTCAAATCTCCTTAAGTTTGGGCAAGTTGAACACGAGCCTGCCGTGTCTGGCACATTAACGTGCAGGGGCTGTGCCAACTTTAGATATTGACGGAGAAAATTGTGCGGGAAGCCATTTAATTATTGATTTTACTGGCGTTTTTTCTAGAGAGCCAAGATTTGGCATCGCCGCCTCGCGTATGCGACCCTGCCCCTGAGCGGCACGGGGTGACGTTTTTCGTCACCCGCACGGGCTGAAAATGAAAAAGCCACGGCGAACCGTGGCTTTTTGGATATGGTGGGTCGGCCGAGATTCGAACTCGGGACCAACGGATTAAAAGTCCGCTGCTCTACCAGCTGAGCTACCGACCCCTGTGGATTTGGCTTGAGCCTGCGTGGCTGAAGCCCTGTCCGCGAAAGCGCGAAATTATAGCCGAAGCCGGGTGGCGGGGTAAAGCACCTTGGCGCTTTTTTGAACCAGAAAGGCGTCACCCCGCCCGTCTGGAGGCCAGACGGGCAATGCTGCTTCAGCCTTCCGCACGCATCATCAGGAAATACTGGATCTTCATGGTGATGGCGGCGCCGGCGATGATGGCGACCAGAACAATGGCCGACGACACCGCCAGGGTAGACATGCCGGTCACCCCCTGGCCGATGGTGCAGCCCATTCCGGTGACGCCGCCAAAGCCCATCAGCGTGGCGCCGATGATGTGGCGGAACATGTCCTGCGGGGAGTTGAACGATTCCCAGCGGAAGGTCTTGTGCAGCACGCCATAGACGAAAGCGCCGATGACCACGCCGAACACGCTGGCGATACCAAAGGTGACGATGGTTGAATTGTCGGTCCAGTACGCCCACAGGTTCATGGTGTAGCCGAGCGGCGCGACAAAGGTCATGGATTCCGCCAGGTGCGAGTTGGTGCCCAGATAGACGTCTTCCAGGGTGTCGGGATTCATGCCGAAACCGAAGCGCCCGGTGACGTACCAGCCCGCCACGACGATCAGGCCGATTACCACGCCGGCGAGGATGTTGTCCGGGCTGCTGCGGAAGTCCTTGTTCATGAAAACAAAGGCCAGCAATGCCGCGCCCACGGCCATCCCGATCGTCAGGACGCCCTGCGGCGTGGCCATGCCGAGCAGGGCGGGCAGCGTCTGCATGCCGTCGAGGCGAACGGTGACGGCGCTTGCCTGCAGAACATCGACCCGGAATGCACCGAAGATGCCGGACAGGGTCACCAGGGCCGCGTAGCCGAGGAACAGGAACACGACGACGGATTTGAGGTTGCCGCCACCCAGACGCACCAGGGTGCGCTGGCCACAGCCGCCGGCCAGCGTCATGCCGATGCCGAAGGTCAGGCCGCCGACCAATGCCGCCAGCCAGTAGAAGTTGGATCCGGTGTAAATCGTCTTCGATACGTCCATGTCGCCGAGGTACACCAGCACGCTGGTGCCGATGGTGGCGACGGCGATGGCCAGAAGCCAGGCGCGCATGCGGTCCCAGTGGCTCATGTTGACGATGTCGGACACGGCACCCATGGTGCAGAACTGGGTTTTGTTGCCGACATAGCCGAAAATAAAGGCCAGGATGAATCCCATCCAGGCGACGGTGCGCGTTTTGACATTGGCGTCGCTGGCATCCCAGCCCATGGCCGTGAGCGCTTGAGTGATTAAATCGATTCCTTCCATGCTGGTTGTCTCCCGAATTAAGTGTTATCTGGTTGCTGCATTACATCTGTGCCCGGCGATTATTCCTCATCCGCAGGCTGGATCAAATAGGCCAAAACTACATTCTGTTTTTCTTATATAGCGTGGGGTCGGCCACCCCGGCCCGCTCAAACCCCTGACGGCGCAAGCGGCAGGCATCGCACACCCCGCAGGCGGAGCCATCGGAATCAGCCTGATAGCAGCTCACGGTCTGCCGGTAATCGACGCCGAGTTCGATGCCGCGCTCGACGATTTGCGCCTTGGA
>JBFHXL010000275.1:0-2819 GCA_041599035.1 Thiobacillus sp.
CGCAAGCACATCGGCGCCGTTGTTGATGAGCCATTCCACCACCGAGGCATCGCCGCCGCCGGCCGCCAGCATCAGCGGCGTGATGCCGAAGAAAATGGCATCGTCGAGCGAGGCACCCGCTTCATGCAGGACTTCGGTGACGTCGACGTAGCCGCGCTCGGTTTCGCCGTTATAGGCGGCCCTGGCAAGTGCGGTCCAGCCTTGCGGCGACTTGGCGTGGACGTCGGCGCCGGCGGCGATCAGCACCTTGACGGCATCAAGATGGCCTGCGCGGGCGGCGTGCATCAAGGGGGTTTCACCGGCTTCATCGGTGGCGGCATGACTGCTGCCGGCGTCGAGCAGTTGCTTGATTTTCTCGGCATCGCCCGATTGGGCGGCGGCAAAGAGTTCCTGGGACATGATAGAAGGCTCCTGCGGTTAATGGACTGCGACAAGCGTACAATAGTTGACTGATTCAATCAACTATTATCCTGTCGTGTTGCCGCTGAGTCCGGCCCGTGTCTGCTGCGCACGCCGACAATGCGGTCGACGGCTATCCGGGGCAAAGAGGCGCTGGCGTTGCCGCGCGTGATACTGCTGCAAGGCCGTCAATGCTGCTGCGCAAAGCGATGACACCCCTGTCCGACGGGCTGTTGACGGGGATACAACATATCAGGGAATTTGGTAGTAAAGAACCTGTCCAATTTTTAATAAATGCTTAATATATGTGCAGAGTTATCGTAGAATAAATATGAGTTTAAAAGTTATGTTTTACTTCCCAACCAGTATGGAGCTGAAATGATGAAAGCATGGATGATTACCGCAGCATCTGCTGCCCTGTTGACGATGTCTGGCGTGGCTTCAGCCGACAGCAACGAGGGAAGGGCCCTGGCTCAGAAAAATGCCTGCCTGTCCTGCCACGCTGTGGACAACAAGGTCGTTGGTCCGGGTTTCAAGGATGTCGCCAAGAAATACGCCAGCACCAAGGGTGCTGAAGACATGCTGGTTGCCAAGGTGAAGGCCGGTGGCAAGGGCGTCTGGGGCGAGATTCCCATGCCGCCGAACCCGCAGGTTAACGTTAAAGACCTGCACAAGATCGTTGAATGGGTGCTGAGCCAGAAGTAATTCCAGGCATCATGTTGCGATAAACAAAGGCCGGCGCATGCGCCGGCCTTTTTGTTTGATTGGCCGGCTCCACCTCAAGTTTGTTATTGTTGCAGACAACAACAAACATCAGAGGGAGCGCAGGTGGCCATTCGTTTTTTTCTTTTCATCCTGATTGCAGCACTGAATCCGCAGATCGCCTGGGCCGCCGAGCCGGGCATGATCAACAATTTCTTCGGTACGCTCAACGGCTATCTCGCCAGCGTCATTTTCTACGACGTTTTTCCGGGCGAGCCCGAATTGCCTTTTGTGGTGGCCTGGCTGATCGTGGGTGCGGTTTTCCTGACCCTGCGCTTCAGCTTCGTCAATTTGCGCATGATGCGGCACGCGTTTGCCGTGCTGCGCGGCAAATACCGTACGGCTGACGATGTGGGCGAGGTCAGCTCGTTTCAGGCGCTGACCACGGCATTGTCGGCGACGGTCGGTCTCGGCAACATCGCCGGGGTGGCGATTGCCATTTCCATCGGCGGCCCCGGGGCGACCTTCTGGATGATCGTGGCCGGCTTCTTCGGTATGTCCACCAAGTTCACCGAAGCCACCCTGGCGCAACGCTATCGCGAAGTGCGTCCGGATGGCCGCATGATGGGTGGACCGATGGAGTATCTGTCCAGAGGCTTCGCCGAATACAACATGCCGCGAACCGGCAAGACTCTCGCCGCGGTGTTTGCGGTGTTTACCATATTTGGTTCGCTGGGTGCCGGCAGCGCGTTCCAGGTGAGCCAGTCGCTGGGCGCGGTGCAGGAGTCCTTTCCTTTCTTCAAGCAAACACCGATTGCCTATGGCCTGATCATGGGGCTGGCGGTGGGCGTGGTCATCATTGGCGGTCTGCGCCGGATTGCACATACTGCCGAGGCGGTGGTGCCGACCATGGTCGTGCTGTATGTGGCGGCGTGTTTGTGGATCATTCTGGGCAATGTCGAGCAGGTTCCGCAGGCGCTGGGCACGATCGTGAACGAAGCCTTTTCACCGATTGCGGTGGCGGGCGGAATGGTCGGGGCGCTGGTGCAGGGCTTCAAACGTGCCATGTTTTCCAGCGAAGCCGGCCTCGGATCCGCGGCCATCGTGCACTCGACCGCATCGGTCAAATACCCGGTTCGTCAGGGCATGGTCGCGCTGTACGAGCCCTTCATCGACACTATCGTGATCTGCACCATGACCGCGCTGGTGATCGTGATTACCGGCGTGTACAACGATCCGGCCACGCTGGCGATCCGCGAAGCCAGCAAGGGCGCGGCATTGACCTCGGCGGCCTTTGCCACGGCATCGGGCTGGCTGCCGATGGTGCTGACGGTGTCGGTGGTGCTGTTTGCCTACAGCACGATGATTTCATGGTCCTACTACGGTGAACGCTGCTGGACTTATTTGTTTGGCGAGCGGGCCTCGATTGCCTACCGCGTGATGTTTCTGATTTTCATTGTGATCGCCTCGGTGGCGAGTGCCGCCAACATGCTCGACTTTACCGATCTGCTGGTACTGGCCATGGCCTTCCCCAATTTTCTGGGGCTGTATCTGCTGAGCGGCAAAGTGAAGACCATGCTTGCCGACTATCAGGCGAAACTGAAAAGCGGCGAGCTGGATCGGGAAGTGCAAGGCTAGCGGCTGATTGCATCGCAATGACCAAGAAATCCCCCGAGAAATCTATCGGGGGATTTTTTATTGGAGTGTCAGGCCTGACC
>JBFHXL010000276.1:0-2813 GCA_041599035.1 Thiobacillus sp.
AACAGCTCGCTTTCGAACAGGGTTTCCGCCACGGCGGCGCAGTTGATCACGATGAAGGCGCCTTCGGAACGCGTCGAGCGGGCATGCACGAAACGCGCGGCGAGTTCCTTGCCGACACCGCTTTCACCGTAAAGCAGGATGGACGCCTCGCTTTCGGCCACGCGCGCGAGATTGTCCACGCATGTCAGAAACGCGGTGGATTGCCCCACCATCTGCATGGCGTCGCAATCGGTGCCGGTATTGGCCTCGAGCGGGAAGAGCTGTTCGCCCAGATAGCGTTCGCCGTTGAGACCGCGCAGCGCGTGCCCGCGTATGCGAATGCGTTCGGGCTGGTCGTCGGCGTGAAAATGCGTGTGCAATACCTCGACCGCCTCGCCCTGCTTGAACAGGGCCAGGTGCGGACATTGCTCGCCGTTTTCGTGACAGGGACGCGATGCGTGGTGCGACACCGCATAACAGTGCTGGCCGATGATTGCCGCCGGGGTAAGCCCGTAGGCTTCACCATAGCGCTGGTTGGCCGCGACGATGCGGTAGTCGCGGTCGATCACCACAAAAGGCTGATCGTTCGCGTCGATGAGTTCCTGCAATTCCAGATGTGGCATGGCGGACTCCGTGTCATGACTGATGTTGAATCTGGCATGACATACCCGTCATGTCAAGCTGCGCCCGGCTTGAGCCTGCCGCGCCAATGCGGGGATCCGGCCTTGCCTTGCGGTGGCATGGCAATTGCTGAATCAATTGGATCAATGTTGATATATGGAGACGAAACGTGGCACATATTGTGATTATGGGTGCAGGCATTGGCGGCATGACCATGGCGTACGAGATGCGCGAGCAGGCTCGCGCGCAGGACAAGGTCACCGTTATTTCCAATCTGCCGTATTTCCAGTTCACCCCATCCAACCCCTGGGTGGCGGTCAACTGGCGCAAGCGCGACGACATTACCATTCCGGCTGCGCCGTATCTGAACAAGAAAAACATCGACTTCATCGGGGTGGGCGCGGCGCGCGTGCATCCCGAACGCAACCAGGTCGAACTGACCGATGGCCAGGTCGTGGATTATGACTTTCTGATCATCGCGACCGGACCCAAGCTGGCGTTTGACGAGGTGCCGGGACTGGGGCCGGATGGCCATACCCAGTCGATCTGCCAGGTCGACCATGCGGTCGAGTCGGGCCGCGCCTGGGAATCCTTCGTCAAGAATCCGGGTCCCATCGTGGTGGGTGCAGTGCAGGGGGCGTCCTGCTACGGCCCGGCCTACGAGTTCGCCATGATCATGGACACCGACCTGAAGAAGCGCAAGATCCGCGACAAGGTGCCGATGACCTTCGTTACCGCCGAGCCGTACATCGGACACCTCGGCCTCGGCGGAGTCGGCGATTCGAGGGGCATGCTCGAATCCGTGATGCGCGATCGCCACATCAAGTGGATCTGCAATGCGAAAGTCACCAAGGTCGAGGCCGGCAAGATGTTCGTTGCCGAACATAACGACAAGGGCGAGGTGATCAAGGAGCACGAGCTGCCGTTTGCCTACTCGATGATGCTGCCCGCATTCAAGGGTATCGATGCGGTGTTCGGAGTCGAGGGGCTCACCAATCCGCGTGGCTTCATCACCATTGACGCCTTCCAGCGCAACGCCAAATTCACGAACATTTATTCGGTGGGCGTCTGCGTCGCCATTCCGCCGGTCGAAGCCACCCCGGTGCCGACCGGCACGCCCAAGACCGGTTACATGATCGAGTCCATGGTCACCGCTACGGCAAACAATATCCGCGCCGTGCTCGATGGTGGCGAGCCCACCGTCAAAGCCACCTGGAATGCCATCTGTCTGGCTGACTTTGGCGATACCGGTGCCGCTTTCGTGGCGTTGCCGCAGATTCCGCCGCGCAACGTCAACTGGTTCAAGGAAGGCAAGTGGGTGCACCTGGCCAAGGTCGCATTCGAGAAATACTTCATGCGCAAGATGAAAAAGGGCTCGACCGAACCACTGTATGAAAAGTACGTGCTGGGTCTGATGGGAATCAAGAAGCTCAAATAATCTCTCCTCAAGGCTCCTGCCTTAAGCGCCTTCGGGCGCTCTTTTTTTGGCCGATGAGACGTGTCGCACGGCTATAATTCCCCGTTCTGTGCACAAGCCATCACTTTGCCACGGTGCC
This sequence comes from Thiobacillus sp., assembly GCA_041599035.1. Taxonomy (GTDB): domain Bacteria; phylum Pseudomonadota; class Gammaproteobacteria; order Burkholderiales; family Thiobacillaceae; genus Thiobacillus. The sequence continues at coordinate 2,157 of JBFHXL010000276.1, forward strand.
ATGACGCCGAAGGACCCTCCATGCTTCTGATGATCGACAACTATGACAGCTTCACCTACAACCTCGTCCAGTATTTCGGCGAGCTGGGCGAAGACGTCAAGGTCATTCGAAACGATGAAATCGATCTGCCAGGCATCGCTGCACTGAAACCCGATCACATCGTGGTGTCTCCCGGCCCTTGCACGCCCAACGAGGCGGGGGTGTCGGTGCCGTTGATCAAGGAGTTCGCCGGCAGGATTCCGATTCTGGGGGTGTGCCTTGGCCACCAGAGTATTGGTCAGGCCTTCGGCGGCAGGATCATTCGCGCCAAGGAACTGATGCACGGCAAGACGTCGATGATCCATCACACCGACAGCGGTGTATTCCAGGGGTTGCCCAACCCGTTTCGCGCCACCCGCTACCATTCGCTGGTGATCGAGCGTGAAACGCTGCCGGCGTGTCTGGACATCACCGCATGGACCGACGACGGCGAAATCATGGGGGTTCGCCACAAAACGCTGGCGGTCGAGGGCGTGCAGTTTCACCCCGAGTCCATCCTGACCGAGCATGGTCACGCCATGCTGGCCAATTTTTTGAAGGTGCACGCATGATGCAGTACAAGGACCTGCTGACCCTGTTGCTCGATCGTCACGATCTGCCGCGCGACACCATGCTTGC
>JBFHXL010000277.1:0-2776 GCA_041599035.1 Thiobacillus sp.
CCGACATATTGGCAATCGAATCACCTGCCTAAGCCCTGTTGTCTACCCGTGACATAACTTATTTTGTGGCATCTGGCTGTCCTAAAACCGTGCATGGCCCCCAACATTGCTTTCGCTGCGGCTCAGAAAACCCTTCATACCGGCTTAAGCCAACGCTTTTTCCTGGGTGGTTTCTTTTTTCGTCACATGCGTCGCCAGCACCTGATCCACCCGGTTGCGGTCCACGTCCACCACCTCGAACTCCCAGTCTGCCCAGGTGAAGCATTCTGCCTTGCGCGGGATATGCCCCAGCGAAGCAAGCACGAATCCGCCCACGGTGTGGTAGTTGCCCAGCGCTTCCTGCGGCACCCGGCGAATGTCCAGCCTGTCCTTCATCTCGTCGATCGGCAGCAGCCCATCCAGCAGCCACGAGCCATCGGGCCGGCGCACGGCCAGGGAATCTTCGGAATCGTCGGTCCCGGGTGCCATTTCGCCCACCAGCGAATACATCAGGTCGTCCAGGGTGACGATGCCTTCGGTCAGGCCGAACTCGCTCACCACCAGTGCGAAATTGGCCCGCTGCTGACGGAAGGTGCGCAGCAAATCGATGAGATTGAGCGTGGCCGGCACGAACAGGGGCGGCGCCAGCGGCAATTCGGCGAAATCAATGTCGCCTTCCATCACCGCCTTGAGTATGTCGTGGCTTTCGACTATCCCGATCACCTGCTGCAAATCGCCCTTGCAGACCGGCAACTGGGAATGGGGGGCTTCCTGCAGCAGGCGCAGGTTATGCTCACGCGGAGACAACAAATCCACCCACGCCACGTCCGACGCGGGCGTCATGACGGTGGCCAGACGCCAGTCTTCCAGGCGCATCACATTGCCGAACAACTGGCTTTCCTCTGGCGCGATGGAGCCTGCGCGTTCACCCTCATCCACATACGCCAGGATGTCTTCCATGCTGGTCACCGCCGGCGCAGCCCGAATCGGTAGCAAGGCAAGCACGCGGTCCGACACGAATGACAGGAAGCTGATCGCAGGTGACAACAGACGGATGAAGAACGACATCGAAGGCGCGCAAAAAGCCGCCACCTTTTCCGGGTTTGCGAGGGCAATCCGCTTGGGCACGATTTCGCCGAGGATGATCGATACCGCAGTGACAACCACGATGGTGATGACAAAGGCGATCGTCGACTGCCAGTCAGCCAGAACCGGTAGATTGGCGCCGATGACGGATTCGATCGAAGCCGACAGCGCCGACTCGCCATAGATCCCCATCAGCAGCGCAGCCGCGGTGATGCCGGTCTGGCTCGCTGCCAGCAGGCGACTGGGGTGCTCCTTGATGGCGAGCGCCGATGCCGCACCGCTGTCGCCCGCCTCGGCAAGCTGGGTCAGCCGCGCCCGTCGCGCCGAGGCGAGCGCCATTTCAGCCAGCGAGAATATCCCGGAAACCAGGATGAGCATGATCAGGATCCACAGTGCGTTCATGGTCGGACGTGATGGGAAAGGATGAGGATGATTCTACAGGCGTCGGCCCAAGCCCGCGCCCCGGCCCGCAGTTTTCCGGCAAGGCTTGAATGAACCCGGCTGCGAGCGTTCGCCGGCCTTGGTCAGGCGCACGACATGCCAGGATGTTCGCGCGAATCTGCTATCCATAGAGATGGATTCATTTTCAACGACGAGGAGCCCAACATGTTTCCCCTCCGATCCACACTCGCGGTCACGCTGCTTGTTTTCATCCCTGCCCTCGGCCTTGCGCAGGATTTCCCCAAGGCGCCCCCCAAGTTGAAGGAGGCCGAAGCTCAGGGGCTGACCCGCGTCAACACGGAAGCACTCGGACAGATCATCGTGGGGAAAATCGATTCAAAGGGGGTAAAGGGCCGGCGAATCAAGACATTCAAGTCCGACGGGACCGTGGATACAGTCGGGTACAAAAGCGGGGATCCCGAGTCCGGCACCTGGCGCTTCGACGAGGCCAATAACGCCTACTGCCACAGCTTCCAAAGCAAGAAGGGACCCGTGGACGACTGTTTTGCGGTGTTTCAGGCACCGGACGGCACCCATTTCTTCGACTACAACATCAAGACCGGGTTCTTCGAACACATCTGGCGACGCGTCACGGAATAAACCGGGGCAACACAGCGCCGCTTTCCCTCAAAGCCCCAGCCGCTGCCAGATGGTAGTCGTCGGCCCGGCCTGGTTCATGGTGTAGAAATGCAGGCCCGGTGCGCCGCCCGCGAGCAGGCGTTCGCACATGTCGGTTACCACGTCCAGGCCGAAGGCGCGCAGCGAAGGCATGTCGTCGCCGAAGGTTTCCAACTTTTTCCTCAGCCAGCGCGGAATCTCCGCACCGCAGGCGTCCGAAAACCGCGCCAGCTGCACGTAGTTGCCGATCGGCATGATGCCGGGAACGATGGGGATGCTGACGCCCAGTGCGCCCGCCTCGTCGACGAAGCGGAAATAGGCATCGGCGTTGAAGAAATACTGCGTGATGGCCGAATCGGCGCCGGCGTCGACCTTGCGCTTGAAGTTGGCCAGATCGACCGCGTAGGAACGCGCCTGCGGATGAACTTCGGGATACGCCGCGACTTCAATCTCGAACCAGTCGCCGGTTTCGCGGCGGATGAAAGCCACCAGTTCGTTAGCGTAGTTGAATTCGCCGACATCCATGCTGCCCGACGGCAGGTCGCCGCGCAGTGCGACCAGATGACGGATGCCCTGGCTTTTGTATTCGGCCAGGATTTCGCGAATGCTCTCCTCGGTCGAGCCGATGCACGACAGGTGCGGCGCCGCATCG
>JBFHXL010000278.1:0-2768 GCA_041599035.1 Thiobacillus sp.
CACCGGCACGCTGTTCGCCGATTCCGATCTGTTCCGGGCCGGCGCCAGCGCGCGCTTTCAGGGCTTTGCCTTTGCCTATCTGCTGGCGGCGGCGCTATTCGTGCTGGGCATACGTGCGCGCTGGCCGGGGTTTCAGGTGCAACTGACGACCCACATCACGGCCGACATTATATTTGTCATGCTGTTCATGACGACCAGCGAACCGCTGGCGAACGGCATGGGCATGCTGCTGGTGATTTCGATTGCCTCGGGCGGGCTGGTGGGAAGCGGACGGCTGGCCCTGCTGTATGCCGCGCTGGCCTCGATTGCGCTGCTGCTGCAGCATGCTTTCAGCACCTTCGCCGGCAGCGAGGGACTGGACAGTTTTTTCCAGATCGGTCTGCTGTGCGCGGGCTATTTTGCGATTGGCTGGCTGGCCCACGCGTTGACCCGGCGCGCGCTGCGCTCGGAAACGCTGGCCCAGCAGCAGGCCGCAGAGCTGGCGCTGCTCAACCGCATCAACGCGCTGGCGATCGAAAACTCGCCCGATGGTCTGCTGGCGATAGGCGGCGACGGCGTGGTGCGCCACGCCAGCCCGCGGGCGCTGGCACTGCTTGGGGTCGCCTTTCCGGTCAAGCCTGGCTTTACGCGGGTGGAGGCCTGTTCGCCCGAACTGGCCCGTCTGCTGTCGCAGCCATCCCCTCCCGGCACGACCTTCACCCTGAGCACGCCGGCGGCGCAGCTGCACGTGCGCCGCATTCCGCTCGGTGCCAATGACGACAGCCAGGTGCTGGTGCTGGAAGACAAAAGCCTGGCCGACCAGGCAGCGCAGCGGCTGAAGCTGGCGGCGCTGGGGCGGCTGACCGCCAATATCGCGCACGAAATCCGCAATCCCCTGTCCGCCATCAGCCATGCCGCCCAGTTGCTGCACGAGGACGCGCCCGGCCCGGCGCAGGAAAAACTGACGGCGATCATCGAAAACAACACGCGGCGGCTCGACCGCCTGGTGGAGGAGGTGCTGACGCTCAACCGGCGCGACCGCCTCAACCCGATCGGCTTCGATGCGGCGATGCTGGCCGCGCTGACCGACGAACTGCGGCAGACTGAAGAAATCCCGGCAGACGCCGTGATAGTGAACATGCCCGCAGCCGTCTCTTTTCAGTTCGACGCCGACCACCTGCGCCAGATCATCTGGAATCTGCTGCGCAACGCCTGGCGTTTCAGCCGCAGGCAGGCAGGCAGCATCCGGGTTCGCGCGTACACGCAGGCGGACAGCGTACAGTTCGAGATCGAGGACGACGGCCCCGGTGTGGCCGCAGAACATCGGGACACGCTGTTCGAGCCTTTTTTCACCACCGATTCCCAGGGCACCGGACTGGGGCTGTTTCTCGCACGCGAACTGGCCGAGGCCAACCACGCCGTACTGAGCTATGTGGCGGGAACGGAGGGCGCATGCTTCCGCCTCAGCCTGCGCGGAAGGACATGAACATGACGACTTCAACCCGCATTCTACTGGTGGACGACGAGCCCGACCTGCTCGACCTGATGGAGCTGACGCTGCTGAAGATGGGGCTGGAAACCGAGCGCGCGAGCTGCGTGGCGGAGGCGCAGGCCCGCCTCGCCCACACCCGTTACGATCTGTGCCTGACCGACATGCGGCTGACCGACGGCGACGGCCTGGCGGTGATCGCCTGCGCCAGCGCGCTGCCGCTGCCGGTGCCGGTGGCGGTCATCACCGCGTTCGGCAACGCCGGCAACGCGGTGGCGGCGCTGAAGGCGGGGGCGTTCGATTACCTGGCCAAGCCGCTGGCGCTCGACCAGTTGCGCGCGCTGATCAAATCCGCACTGAAAATTCCCGCCGCCGCGCAGGCGGACGACCGCACGCGCGACCTGATCGGCCAATCCGACATCATGCGCGACATCCGCGCACGCATTGCCAAGCTGGCGCGAACCCAGGCACCGGTCCATATCGCCGGCGAATCGGGCAGCGGCAAGGAACTGGCGGCGCGCCTGATTCACCAATCGGGCAACCGCGCGGACAAGCCCTTCGTCGCGGTCAACTGCGGCGCGATTCCGGAAACGCTGATGGAAAGCGAGTTCTTCGGCTACCGCAAGGGGGCGTTCACCGGCGCCGACGCCGACCGCGGCGGCTTTTTTCAGGCAGCCGACGGCGGCACGCTGTTTCTCGACGAGGTGGCCGACCTGCCGCTGTCGATGCAGGTGAAGCTGTTGCGCGTGCTGCAGGAAAAAAAGGTGCGCAAGGTCGGCGCGACGGTGGAGGAGGCAGTCGACGTGCGCATCATGAGCGCGACGCACCAGAACCTGGCCGCGCTGGTGGAGTCGGGGCAGTTCCGGCAGGATCTGTATTACCGCCTCAACGTCATCGACCTGGTGATGCCGAGCCTGCGCGATCGCGTCGAAGACATTCCCGAGATGGCGCGCTTTCTGCTCGACAAGCTGGGCGGCGCCGACATCACGCTCGACCGTGACGCCGAAAAGGCGCTGCGCGACTATCCCTTCCCCGGCAACGTGCGCGAACTCGAAAACACCCTGGAACGCGCGCTGGCCCTGTGTGAAAACCGGCACATCAGCGCCGCCGATCTCAACCTCGCTCCTGCCCTGCCCCCGGGCAACGCCGCCCCAGGCAGCAAGTACCCCCTGCAGGACTACCTCGACCAGGTGGAACGCGCCGCCATCATCGAAACGCTGGAGCAGACCCGCTACAACAAGACCGCCGCCGCACGCGTGCTCGGCATCACCTTCCGCAGCCTGCGCTACCGCCTGGAGCG
>JBFHXL010000279.1:0-2738 GCA_041599035.1 Thiobacillus sp.
CATGAGCCACCTGGCGAGGGACCCGCGTAGCGGGATCGACAGGCAGGCGAATGCTGCCGGAGGCCGATATACAGCGGCTTGCTCTAGCGATGACCGTTGCGAGGCCGAGCGCATGAGCCACCTGGCGAGGGACCCGCGTAGCGGGATCGACAGGCAGGCGAATGCTGCCGGAGGCCGATATGCGGAAATGAGCCAAGCGAAAACCGTTTGGAAAACACTGAACAAGTCCTTCGACAAGCTCAGGACAAACGGCAAGCAGTTGATTTCGTTCGTGGTGAGCCCTTCGATGCTACTCAGGACAGGCTTGTCGAACCACACAGCAAACCAACGTGTTCAGCGTTTCCATGCGAGGCCGAGCACATGAAAGCCCTGCAAACGCTATCCAGCGTCAGCCTGATTGCGCTGATTTTTCTCTGTGTGGCATGGGAGCTGTGGCTGGCGCCGCTGCGCCCCGGTGGTTCAACCCTGGTGCTCAAAGCCCTGCCGTTGCTGCTGCCACTGATGGGCATCCTCAAGGGCCGCCGCTACACCTACCAGTGGGCACCGATGCTGGCGCTTGCCTACTTCACCGAGGGCACCGTGCGCGCATGGTCGGATAGCGGACTGTCGGCATGGCTCGCCGGCGCCGAAGTCGGATTGTCGGTGGTGTTTTTCTTCGCAGCGATTTATTACGCCAAATTCAGCGCGCCGTCACGGCTCGCTCGATAGGACGCCCCCCCCTGCGGCCGGCCGCGCCCGGCCCGGGGCGCGCCAGCCCTTGCCCGCGCGATCAGAACAAGGGAACGAGCTTGTAGCCTTGCGTCTGCCAGCCAATCAGCGAAATGAAACCATCGCCGACCAGCGTAAGGCCAGGCAGGATGGTGTCGTTGGACACCTTGTATACCCGGGTGGCAATGGCGCAAATTTCCTGCCGCACCCCGAGTTTGTGCAATTCGTTTACCTGCGCGGCAATCGCCGTGAGGGCATCGTCATGTTCCAGCTCCAGCTCAGCATCCGGCTTGCTGCTGAGAAAGCGCACGGTCGGCCCGATGTAGACGATCACGAAATTCGGTTTGACGCCCTGCCGGGTGAGCCCGGCATGGGTGCCCCTGATGATCTCCAGGTAGAACGCAGTTTTCTTCGGGTCGCTGAAGTCGATCAGGAACACGCCCTTGCCTTCCTTCACGCCCTTTAGTGCGGCAGCGTCGTTGATCGGGGCTGTGGCCGCCTGCGCCGGGAACAGCGGGGCGAACAGCAGCATGCACAGAATCAGGATACGTTGAAAAGTCATTTTATTTCTCCAGTGTGGTGATGGCTTATGCCTTGGGGCAAGTAATTGATGCGTTAAATGAACTCAGATCGACCAGGCTGCAACTGGTCTTGCGCGTTGCCTGGCAGCCCGCGTCGCCGGGTTGGTTTTCAAACGAGCAGGTGCGCGCCTGGAGCATGGCCCAATCTTCAGCGGCGTAACCATGCCGCGGAAGATTGGGCGGGTAATACACGCAGCCGCAGCACAGTTCGTGCGGCTCAGCGGTCTTTTCGGACATGGTAGTGCAGCACTCCGTTTTCTTCGGTCATCGACAGCAGGGTCTGGCCGGTGCGTTCGCACCAGGACGGGATGTCCTTCTGGGTTCCGGTGTCGGTGGCGATGATTTCCAGGATATCGCCCAGGTCTAGCGCCTTCATCGCCTTGTTGGTTTCCACGATCGGCATCGGGCAACATTTGCCTGAGGTATCGAGGGTCGAGGTTGCGGTAATGCCGCTCATGACAGTTCTCCTTAGAAATATTGGCAATGATCCGCCGGGGCGGCTTTGTCGTTGAGAAACCAGGACGCGCCGACGATGCCTTCTGCTTCCGGAATCAAATTGCCCTCGTTCACGCCAAAGATGGCGCCGGCCAGACTGCAGGCATAGAAATTCACACAGCCGGAGGCTTTCAGAGCCTTGAGAATCTCGTAGATGTCGTTCGGCAAGCCCGCCTTGGCCACGTTTTCCCGCACCATGGCTTCGTCGGCGGCATGCCGCCCGTCCATGCGCAGGCTTGCGGCGCCTTCGACGGTAAGCGCCTTGACTGCCCAGTTCACAAACAGGATGTCGACCTGGGTTTGCTCCGCAGACGCCAGGTAGGCAAAAACGAGTGGCGTGAGAATCTTGTCGTACGAATCGTCACGTATCACGATGGCCAGGGATTTCATGTTAACTCTCCTTGAACGAACGTTCATTCGAAATGAACGCAAAAAAACGACCCGGAATCAGGCCGCAACGCCTCGCCACGCACATTCCCATACAGCATCCAGCCTGTCGGGGAGCGGCTCGGCAAGCACGCCATCGAGGCGCGCAGTAATCAGCCGGATCGCGCCGCCGAAAAGACATGAGGTGGCGACCATAACGTCCATGCGACGAATGTCTCCGTTATCCATGCCTTCCTGGACAAACGCCCGCATGGTTTCAAACGGCTTGGACGAGCACACCGGGCGCTCGTCTGGCAAAAACTCGCGATGCTTGGCGTACAGCATGAAGTCCATGGCATCGCGGTTCGACTCGGTCAATTCAAACAGCATCGCCATGACGGCCCGGCAGCGGTCATGCGCCGTCGCGTGCGTTTGCGCAATGTCGGCCAGCGTCTGCTGCAAACGTTCCACCAGGCCCTGATAAAGCGCACGGGCCACGTCTTCCTTGTCCTTGAAATGGTGGTAGATCGAGCCCACACTGACCTGCGCAGTGCGCGCCATATCCGGCACGGAAGTATTGAAGTAACC
>JBFHXL010000280.1:0-2699 GCA_041599035.1 Thiobacillus sp.
AAGGTCGCCAACGTCGAGAAGTTCATGCCGCGCGACTTCATCACCAAGGATGGCTTCGGCATCACGCCCAAGTGCAAGCGTTATCTGACGCCGCTGATCCAGGGCGAGGACTATCCGAAATACAAGGATGGCCTGCCGGTGTATGTGACACTGAAGAACATTGCGGTGGCGAAGAAGCTGCCGACGTTCAAGCTTTGAGGAAGCGGAGCGTGGAGCGTCGAGAGTCGAGCGTGAAGGGTGGGGGCATCGCGCTTCCAGCCGCCAACTTCGATCTCTCGACTCTCGACCCTCAGCTCCCGACTCGCACATGACACTCGACCGCGCGCGCCAACTGCTCAAGGTGCAGGCTGACTTTGGCGGCTTCTACAACGGCAATTCGGCCAAGCTGATTTTGTCGGAGGTGCAGCGCGAGCATGGGCAGGACGCGGTCGATCAACTCATCCGCGAACTACAACTCGACCAGATCTTCGGATTTGAGCCGGGCACGCGGTTCGAAGGTGGTCTGGCAATGGGTAAGAAGTAAGTTGTCGTGAATGGAATGGCGGCGAATGCTGCCGTTTTTTTGGGTTTTTTGAGGAGATAAAGATCATGAATGAAGGTTTGCTGTTTGCCCTCGTGGCGGCGGTGCTTGCACTGCTCTACGGGATGGTGTCAATCAAGTGGATTCTGGGGCTGCCCACCGGCAACGACCGCATGCGTGAAATCGCGGCGGCGGTGCAGGAAGGCGCATCTGCGTATCTGAACCGCCAATACACCACCATCGGCATCGTCGGCGTGATTCTGCTGGTTGCGATTTTCTTTGCACTGGGCTGGCAAACCGCTGTTGGCTTCGCGCTCGGCGCCTTCCTCTCCGGTCTGACCGGCTATATCGGCATGAACGTGTCGGTGCGCGCCAACGTGCGTACCGCCGAAGCGGCATCGAAAGGGCTCAATGCCGCTCTCAACGTTGCCTTCAAGGGCGGCGCCATCACCGGCATGCTGGTCGTGGGTCTGGGCCTGCTGGGCGTGGCGGGCTACTATGCCGTGCTGACCCTGGGCTTGGGTGAAACCACCGAGCATGCGACGCATGCGCTGGTTGGCCTCGCCTTCGGCGGTTCGCTGATCTCCATCTTCGCCCGTCTCGGCGGCGGCATCTTCACCAAGGGCGCTGACGTCGGCGCCGACCTGGTGGGCAAGGTCGAAGCCGGCATTCCTGAAGATGATCCGCGCAACCCTGCCGTGATCGCCGACAACGTCGGTGACAACGTCGGTGACTGTGCCGGTATGGCTGCTGACCTGTTCGAGACCTATGCCGTGACCATCATCGCCACCATGCTGCTTGGCGGCCTGATGATTACCGGCTCCCCCGAAGCGGTGATTTATCCGCTGGTGCTGGGCGGTTTCTCCATCGTCGCTTCCATCGTCGGTACCTACTTCGTCAAGGCACGTGACGGCGGCAAGATCATGAACGCGCTGTATCGCGGCCTGATCGTCTCGGGCGTGCTGGCAGCGATCGCGTTCTACCCCATCACCACCTGGATGATGGGCGAAGGCGTGATGATCGACGGCGTGCTGGTGTCCTCGCTGAACCTGTATTACGCCACCCTGATCGGCCTCGGTCTGACCGCAGCCATGGTGTGGATCACCGAGTACTACACCGCGACCGAGTTCAGCCCGGTGCGTCACATTGCCGAAGCCTCCACCACCGGTCATGGCACCAACGTGATCGCCGGCCTCGGCGTGTCGATGAAGGCTACCGCTGCACCGGTGCTGGCCGTGTGTCTGGCCATCTGGGGTGCGTACGAACTGGCCGGCCTGTACGGCATTGCCATCGCTGCGACCTCGATGCTGTCGATGGCCGGCATCATCGTTGCACTCGACGCTTACGGTCCGATCACCGATAACGCCGGCGGTATTGCCGAGATGGCCGGTCTGGACGACAGCATCCGCAATATCACCGATCCGCTCGACGCCGTGGGCAACACCACCAAGGCCGTCACCAAGGGCTATGCGATTGGTTCGGCCGGTCTTGCCGCGCTGGTGCTGTTCGCGGATTACACCCACGCCCTGAACGCGCAGGCACTGGCAATTGATGCCAGCGCAGTCGCCATGACCTTCGACCTGTCCAACCACATGGTCATCATCGGCCTCTTCATCGGCGGCATGGTGCCTTACCTGTTCGCCGCCATGGGCATGGAAGCCGTCGGTCGCGCCGCCGGTTCGGTGGTGGTGGAAGTGCGCCGTCAGTTCAAGAGCATTCCCGGCATCATGGAAGGCAAGGCCAAGCCGGAATACGGCACCTGCGTCGACATGTTGACCAAGGCCGCGATCAAGGAAATGATCGTTCCGTCGCTGCTGCCGGTCGCAGTTCCGCTCATCGTCGGCCTTACCCTCGGCGCGCAAGCCCTGGGCGGCGTGCTGCTCGGCACCATCGTCACCGGCATCTTCGTGGCCATTTCCATGACCACCGGCGGTGGCGCATGGGATAACGCCAAGAAGTACATCGAGGAAGGCAACTTCGGCGGCAAGGGATCGGAAGCACACAAGGCTGCCGTTACCGGCGACACCGTGGGCGACCCCTACAAGGACACCGCCGGTCCGGCTGTGAACCCGCTGATCAAGATCATCAACATCGTGGCGTTGCTGATCGTTCCGCTGATTGGGTAAACTGCGTTAAGCTTGCGCGGGTCCCGGGCTGCATGCCCGGGACACAGGCAAAC
>JBFHXL010000281.1:0-2689 GCA_041599035.1 Thiobacillus sp.
CCGGTATCGCCATGGGCCTGATCAAGGAAGGCAACCGCTTTGCCGTGCTGACCGACATCCTCGGCGACGAAGATCACCTCGGCGACATGGACTTCAAGGTGGCCGGCACCGAGAAGGGCGTCACCGCCCTGCAGATGGACATCAAGATCAAGGGCATCACCCAGGAAATCATGCAGGCCGCGCTGACCCAGGCGCAGGAAGGCCGCATGCACATCCTCGGCATCATGAAGGCATCGGTTTCCGACACCCACGAGATGTCGGCCTATGCGCCGCGCATCATCGCGATGAAGATCAATCCGGAAAAGATCCGCGACGTCATCGGCAAGGGCGGCGCTGTCATCCGTGCGCTGACCGAGGAAACCGGCACCCAGATCGACATCCAGGAAGACGGCAGCGTGAAAATCGCCTGCACCAGCATGGAAGCCGGTGAACTGGCCAAGCGCCGCATCGAGGAAATCACCGCCGAGGTCGAAGTCGGCAAGGTGTACGAAGGCCCGGTCATCAAGCTGCTCGACTTCGGCGCGATCGTCAACGTGCTGCCGGGCCGCGACGGCCTGCTGCACATTTCGCAGATCGCGCACGAGCGCGTCAACACCATCGGCGACTACCTGAAAGAAGGCCAGGTCGTGAAGGTGAAGATTCTCGAGGCCGACGAGAAAGGCCGTCTGCGCCTGTCGATGAAGGCCCTGCTGGATGCTCCGGCACCTGTCGCCAACGACAGCGAAACTCCGGAAAACGCGGACTAAGTCTGGTCCGTTCCACGAAAAACCGCGCTCAAGGGCGCGGTTTTTTTATGCGGATGTCGTCAGAAAAGTCTGCCACCAGCGTTTTCGCTGGCCGGTGACCACGCCCGATATTTCAAGCTCTCGCGGCGGTGTCTGGCTCATCACCCAGCCCGGCAGGATGGAAGACTTCATCGCGCTCGAACCGCACGAACTGCCGAGGTGATTGGGGTCGTATATCTTGATGAAATTGGGCGCATCCAGATTATCCGCATAGACAATCGCGCAGTAATCCTCATGGTGCTCACGCCGCAGCAATTCATCCAGCTCGCGAATGAATTGCTGCACCTTGTCCGCGGTTGAGGGCGCATCCGGAACATTCTGGCCGACCGCGTAGAGATACCACCCGGCCTCGACGTCCACCTTGCCCCAAAAGGCCGTCAACTGGTCCCAGCGCATCACGCTGTAGAGCAGCCCGTTGTAATAGTGGTCAAAATCGTCGGTGTTCGTCATGGCACAGGCTCATTTCTCGGTCTGAAATAATCGGAAATATGGCGCGTCAGCCCATAGCGCAAACTGACACATCCTCTTTACTTGGCGACCTGGCGCTCGCGAATTTCCTCGAGCGTTTTGCAGTCGATGCACATCGTTGCCGTGGGTCGCGCCTGCAGGCGCTCCAGGCCGATTTCAACGCCGCAGGATTCGCAATAGCCATACTCCCCGGCATCAATCTTGGCGATGGTTTCGGTGATCTTCCTGATCAGCTTGCGCTCGCGATCACGATTACGCAACTCCAGCGCCATGTCCGATTCCTGGGTGGCGCGGTCATTGGGGTCGGCGAATACGGTCTGCTCATCCTGCATCGAGTGCAGGGTGGTGTCGATATCCTGCGACAACTCGGCTTTCCAGGCCTCGAGCATTTTGCGAAAATGCGCGAGCTGTTTCGCGTTCATGTATTCTTCGCCTTTTTTTGCCTTGTAAGGCTCGAAGCGCATCAAAGTTTCAGCCATCTCGTTCTCTTCGAAAATTCAGTTTTCTGGGGATTCCGGGAAAAACCCGACCCGACTTAATATCAGAATCGCTTAACCGCCGCAACCCATATGACCCTACTCGCCCTTATATTCGACGTCGACGGCACCCTTGCCGATACCGAGCGTGACGGACACCGCCCCGCATTCAACCAGGCCTTCCAGGATGCCGGCCTTGACTGGCATTGGGATGTCGCCCTCTACGGCCAGCTGCTCGCGGTTACCGGCGGCAAGGAGCGGATGAAATACTACATCGAGCACTTCCGCCCGGATTATAAAAAGCCGGACGATTTCGACGACCTGGTAGCCGACCTGCACAAGGCCAAGACCCGCCACTATATGGCGCTTGCGGCCCAGGGCGGCATCCCGATGCGGCCCGGCGTCAAGCGTCTGCTGAACGAGGCACGCGATGCCGGGCTGCGTCTGGCGATCGCCACCACCACCACGCCGGAAAATGTCACCGTGCTGCTCGAACACAGCCTGGGTTCAGGCACGCAGGACTGGTTCGAGGTCATTGCGGCGGGCGATATCGTCCCGGCCAAAAAACCGGCGCCGGATATTTATCATTACGCGCTGGAAAAAATGGGATTGAACCCGGCCGATTGCCTGGCGTTCGAGGACTCTGAAAACGGCTTGCGCGCGAGTCTCGGTGCGGGCCTGAAAACGCTGGTCACGGTCAACGACTACACGCTGGATCACGATTTCACCGGCGCCGCGGTGGTGCTGTCCGACCTCGGCGAACCCGGCACGCCCAGCCGGCGGCTCGCCGGTGCCGACCTCGGCCAGCCGTTCGTCGATGTGGCGTACCTGAGGGCGCTGCACGCGAACTGAATTTATCCGCGAAGAAAACCTGTTTTTCCCTTCGCGTTTCTTCGCGTCCTTCGCGGATAAAAACCCCGTTCAGGGGGTATGCATCAGCGCCGCTTCGAGCGTGTTTTC
>JBFHXL010000282.1:0-2684 GCA_041599035.1 Thiobacillus sp.
CCTGCTGGCAGCCATCGAGATGGCACTCGACATGGTCGCGCAGCACGTACCCGGCGCGCGCACCTGACATGCACATTCCACGCAAGCGCTTCGGCCAGAACTTCCTGATCGATGACGGCATCATCCACGCCATCGTCAACGCCATCCATCCGCACGCGGGCGATACCGTCGTCGAGATCGGCCCGGGCCTCGGCGCGCTGACCCAGCCCTTGCTGGAGCGTGTACCGCATCTGCATGCAGTCGAACTGGACCGCGACATCGTCACGCGCCTGCAAAAAACCTGGGGCGCCGACCGCCTCACGGTTCACAGCAGCGACGCGCTGAAATTTGATTTCTCGACCCTGGGCAAAGACCTGCGCATCGTCGGCAACCTGCCGTACAACATCTCCACCCCGCTGCTGTTCCACCTGATGGAATTTGCCGCGCACATCCGCGACATGACGTTCATGCTGCAGAAGGAAGTGGTCGAACGCATGGTCGCCGAACCGTCCAGCAACGACTACGGACGCCTGACCATCATGCTGCAGCGCCGCTTTCATCTGGAATGGCTGCTGGACGTGCCGCCCACCGCGTTCAATCCGCCGCCCAAGGTGGATTCGGCCGTGGTGCGCCTGATCCCCAAAACACCCGCCGAAATCGCGCCGCTCGATGAAGCCCTGTTCGCACGCGTGGTCGCAGCGGCCTTCTCGCAGCGCCGCAAAACCCTGCGCAATACCCTGGGCAGCCTGCTGACGGCTGACGATTTCAGCGCCCTGGGAATTGATTCGGGCAAGCGCGCCGAGAACCTTGCCGTCGCCGATTACGAAGCGATCACCCAACGCCTGACGCTGCAATAAATTCAGTCCTGCAGCATGGGGTAATCGGTGTAGCCCTTCTCCTCGCCCGAGTAGAACCTGTCGTAATCGGGTGTGTTCAATGCCGCGCCCCGGCGGAAACGCTCGACCAGATCCGGGTTGGCCAGCATCAGGCGGCCAAACGCGATGGCATCGGCGGCGCCTGACATCACCGCCTCCTGTGCTATCGCAAAATCATAGCCATTGTTGCGGATCAGGTTGCCCGTATACCGTTCGCGCAACCGGTCGTAATCAAACGGCAGCCACGCCTCCTGGGGCGCGCCGCCGGTTCCCTGCAGGATGTCCAGAAAAGCCAGACCGAATGGGTTAATTTGCTCCACCACATGCTCGAAGGTGTCCTGCGGGTTGTCGTCGCTGATGTCGTTGAACGGCGTCACCGGAGACAGGCGCAGGCCGACGCGCTCGGGGCCGATTTCCACGCACACTGCGTCCAGCACCTCGAGCAGCAAGCGCGCGCGCTGTTCCGCGCTGCCGCCATAGCCATCCGTGCGCTGGTTGGTGGACGAACGCAGAAACTGATCCAGCAGATAGCCGTTTCCGGCATGAATTTCGACGCCGTCAAACCCCGCGTCCATCGCATTGTGTGCGGCCTCGGCATAGGTCTTGATCAGGGCAGGAATTTCCGCGGTTTCTAGCGCCCGTGGGGTCACGTAATCCTTCATCGCCTGTCCGGTGAACACCCGACCAGATGGGCGAATCGCGGAAGGCGCCACCGGCAGAACGCCGCCCGGCTGCAGGTCCGGATGCGAAATCCGTCCCACGTGCCAGAGCTGAACGGCAATCTTGCCGCCCGCAGCGTGCACTGCCTTCGTCACCTGTTTCCAGCCGGCAATCTGTTCGGCGCTATGGATGCCCGGCGTGCGTGGATAGCCATGCCCCTCCGCACAAATCGGCGTGGCCTCGGTCAGAATCAGGCCGGCTGACGCACGCTGACGATAGTATTCGGCGACCAGGGGCGTCGGCACATTGCCCGCGCCCGCGCGATTGCGCGTCAGCGACGACATCACCACACGATTCGCAAGGTCAATGGCGCCGAAGCGGGCGGGAGAGAAAAGATCAGTCACGGTGGATTCCTTTGATTAAGCCCTATGGTCATGATAGGCAACTGCCTTGTCATCGTCGGGCTTGAATTTGGCAACACCAGCCCCAAAGTCCAATTGGCCTGGCCGAACAGCATGTTCGCCGGCGGGGAACCTGCTGCTCGTCAGCTGGCCCGAAGCTTGTAACGCATACTCATGCAACCCCATATTTACCCGCAACCAGGAACTGAAGAATGATCGAGAACCCAACCCGTTTTAACCAGGCACTGGCGCTGTTCGACGCGGCCAACGCCGAAGACCCCAACCTGGATGAGGGCCAGCCAAAAGAACTGCTGTACAGCAAGCGCATGTCGGACATGATCGGCCGCTTTGCACCGGATGCCTCGGAAGCAGCGCAACTGGCAGTGCGCGCCCAGCACATCAAGCGCTGGACCGTGCCGCGCAACACCTACCCGATGACCAAGGAAGGCTATCACGCGTGGCGCACCGGGCTGTATACGCGCCAGGCCGACACGGCCGGCGAACTGATGCGCCAGGCCGGCTATGACGATGCGATGATCGAACGCGTCAAGAAAGCGGTGGGCAAGCGCGGCATCAAGAGCAATCCGGAAACGCAGCTGCTGGAGGATATTGCCGACCTGGTTTTCATCGAACATTACATGCTGGCCTTTGCCCAGAGCAAGCCCGAATACGATGAAGCGAAGTGGCTGGAAATCATCCGCAAGACATGGCAGAAAATGTCGAAGAATGCCCAGGCCTTTGCCCTGTCCGGCAAGATCAAGCTGCCGGA
>JBFHXL010000283.1:0-2624 GCA_041599035.1 Thiobacillus sp.
GGACCCGGACAAAATCCGCCGACCGGAGATCGGGCGACCAAAAACCGGTTCAGCGGCGGGGCGATTCTGGCGACGGTGGAATGCGGGTTCCGGAGGCGGCAGAACTTGCCGCTCTGCGTCAGCTACTTCGCATAATGTATATTATGTAAAATAAACGTCATAGAGCCAGTTTGCGATAGAGGGTCCGCTCGCTGATGCCCAATTGCTCGGCCAGTGCTTTGCGATCCCCTTTGTGATGCGCAAGCGCCCATTGCAGGTAGCGCAACTCGGCGGTTTCCAGCGGGACGATGGCATCCACGCCGGGCATGCCCGCTGATTCGTTGCGCAGATCGGGCGGCAGGTGTTCCACCAGCAAGGTGTCGCCGTCTGCCATCAATATGGCACGTTCGATAAGGTTGCGCAGTTCCCGGATGTTGCCCGGATAGTCGTAGTCGTGCAGCCGTGTCCGCATGGGCTCGCTCATGTGGTAGGTGCGGTCTGGCGCCAATCGGCTCAACAGGGTTTCGGCCAGCAGGACGATGTCTTCCCGACGCTCGCGCAATGCGGGCAGGTCAATCGGGAATACGCCCAGGCGGTAGTAAAGGTCGCGGCGAAAGCTGCCTTGTTCGACCATGGTTTTGAGGTCGCGGTGCGTGGCCGCAATCAGGCGAAAATCGGCGCGCAGGGTTTCGACTCCCCCCACCCGGCGAAATGTTCCGGTTTCCAGCAGGCGTAGCAGCTTGACCTGCAGGCTCAGCGGAATATCCCCGACCTCGTCCAGAAACAGCGTTCCGCCCGATGCCGACTCGACCAGGCCGATCTTGCGCTGATTGGCGCCGGTGAACGCGCCCTTTTCATAGCCGAACAGTTCGCTTTCGAACAGGGTTTCGGTCAGGCCGGAACACTCGACCACCACAAACGGCCCCTGCGCGCGTTTGCTTTGCTGGTGGATGGCCTGCGCGACCAGTTCCTTGCCGGTGCCCGATTCTCCCAGCAACAGGGCCGCGGTATCCGAAGGCGCCACGCGCCGAACCAGTTCGAGCATGCGATTGAAGGCGGACGATTTGCCGACCATGCCGCTTTCGGCAGGAAAACTGCTGGCCTCGCGCACCATCGTCATGCGCTCGACAAAATATTCGACTCCGTCAGCCGCCCCCGGGATGGGCGTCAGTTCGACGTCGACATGTTCTTCGCCGCGCGGCGTGTGATGCAGGTGCAGCACGCGGTGTGGCTCTCCGCTGGCCCGGCTGGCAGCGAGCGGACAGGATTCGCCGCATTCGTCACAGGGGCGGCGATAGCCGTGCGAGACTTCGTAGCAAAATCGGCCGACCACCTCCCTGTCGCCGGCATACATGCGGCGATAGGCAGCATTGGCCGCCAGAATGCGGTAGTCGGCTCCCATGACGATCTGCGCATCGGGGTGTCTTTCGAGAAAATTGATGAGTTCGCTGCTCGGATGCATGGCATGGGCCGCTTATGACATTTATGACATATTAATAATTTAAATGATGCCATATCTGTCAGTGTGCAGGGTTTATTCTTTTAGCTAAACGAAGCTATCGTCTTGTTATGATGGAACAATAAATATCCGCTCCCGTGTCCACAAGTTGGCATGGCCCTTGCAGTTATAGTGCTCAGGACGACTGATGAAGAAACGCATGCCCGCTTTCCTGCACCATCCGCTTGCCAGAGAAATAACGGTCGCCATCGTCATCAAGCTGTTGGTGATCGTGGCAATTTTCTATGCGTTTTTTAGCGGACATGCGATTCACACCGACGCCGACAGCGTTGCAGACCGTCTGGCCAATCCACACCAACACACCGAGCAATAACCTCCAGGAGCGACCATGCTGACCGAAGAACTCGTAGACCTGTCCCGGCTGCAATTCGCCGTGACCGCGCTGTACCATTTCCTGTTCGTGCCGCTGACGCTCGGACTGGCGTTCATCCTGGTCATCATGGAGCTGACCTACGTCATCACCGACCGTCCGATCTACAAGGACATGGTGCGCTTCTGGGGCAAGTTGTTCGGCATCAACTTCGCGCTCGGGGTGACCACCGGCATCACCATGGAATTCCAGTTCGGCACCAACTGGGCGTATTACTCGCATTACGTCGGCGACATCTTCGGCGCACCGCTGGCGATCGAAGGGCTGATGGCGTTCTTCCTCGAGTCGACCTTCATCGGCCTGTTCTTCTTCGGCTGGGATCGCCTCAACAAGTGGAAGCACTTCATGGTGACGGTGCTGATGGCGGTCGGCTCCAACCTGTCTGCGTTGTGGATTTTGATCGCCAACGGCTGGATGCAGAATCCGCTCGGCGCGGAGTTTTCCTACGTCACCATGCGCATGGAAATGACCGACTTCTGGGCTATCGTCTTCAATCCGGTGGCACAGGCCAAGTTCGTGCACACGGTATCGGCCGGATATGTCACCGCCTCGGTCTTCGTGCTCGGCATTTCCAGCTATTACCTGCTGAAGGGACGCGATCTCGATTTTGCGCGACGCTCGTTCCGCATTGCCGCCGGCTTCGGTTTTGCCTCGGCGCTGTCGGTGATCGTGCTGGGCGACGAATCGGGCTACACCATGGGCGAGTCGCAGCAGACCAAGATGGCGGCGATCGAGGCGATGTGGGAAACCGAGCCC
>JBFHXL010000284.1:0-2620 GCA_041599035.1 Thiobacillus sp.
AGCCGGATTTCTGGGATGCCGGCGGCTTCTACAAGGCACTGTCGATGCCGGCCGACCCGCTCAAGATCGGGGCTGTCGCAGCGGTAGCCGGTGCGGCGGTGGGAGTAGGCGCCAGCGTGGCCAACCGGATCAAAAAGGGCGCCGCCAAATCGGCGCATGAAACGACCGGCCTGGCCGATCTGGAGAAATGATGATGAACGATCTGCAATTTCTGACCTGGGTGCGGGGAACGGGCCTTGATATCGCAATCGGCATTTTTCTGCTGGGCGTGCTGTGGCGACTGTTCGAGATTTATTCGCTGGGTCGCAAGCCGGACTTGTCCGCACCGCGTCATGCATCCGGCGCATCCGGCCTGCATACCGTGTTCCGGCGGTCGATCCCGCCGCCCGGCATGCTGAAGCGTTCGCCGGTGAGTTACATCGGCGGTTATGTCTTCCATCTGGGACTGGCCGTGATCGTGTTTCTGTTTGTGCCCCACATTTTGCTGATCACGAATCTCACCGGCCTGTCCTGGCCGGGACTGCCTTCGCAGTTCGTGGACCTGGCCACGGTGGTGACGATGGCTGCGATGGTGGTGGTTCTGGTCGATCGCATCATCAAGCCAGCCAAGCGCTTTCTCAGCACCTTCGAGGACTGGTTCACCTGGGCGGTGACTTTTCTTCCGGTGCTGACGGGCTGGATGGCGGTGCAGCATCTGCTGCTGCCTTACACCCTGATGCTGGCCCTGCATATCCTGAGTGTGGAAATCCTGCTGGTGGTGCTGCCGTTTACCAAGCTGTTCCATGCGTTCACCTTGTTCGGCTCGCGCTGGTACAACGGCCGGGTCAACGGCCATAAGGGGGTGCCGGTATGAGCGCGCCCATCATCGTCAAGGAGGAAGCGCTATGAGTGCGACTCTGGAAAAAGGCATCCGCGTTCTCAAGGAAGTCATCGACGCACCGATCGCCAGTTACTTCAACAGCTGCGTGCATTGCGGACTGTGTGCCGAGGCCTGCCTCTTCTATACCGAAACCGGCGACCCCAAATACACGCCGATCCACAAGCTGGAGCCGCTGCGCCGTATCTACGAGCAGGAATACACCCTGCAGGGACGCCTGAAGAAAATGGTTGGCCTGTCCAAACCGGTCACCGATGCCGAACTCGATGAATGGCAGGAACTGGTCTACAACAGCTGCACCCTGTGCGGCCGCTGTTCCGCCGTGTGTCCGGTCGGCAACGATATCGTCTACATGGTGCGCAAGTTCCGCGAGGGCATGTCGGCATCCGGGCACGCGCCGGCAGGCATCAAGGGCGCGGTCGATCGCACCATCACCATCGGCAGCCCGATGGGGGTCAAGCTGCCAGCGGTGCAGGCGCAGATGAAGCACGTGGAAGAGGATTACGGCATTCCCATCCCGCTCGATGCCGAAGGCGCCGAGTACATGGTGATGCTCTCCTCGATGGAGATCATGAACTTTCCGGAATACCTGGCTGCGGTCGCCAAGATCATGCAGCAGGCCGGCAAGACCTGGACGCTGTGTTCGACTGCGTTCGAAGCCACCAACGCCGGCATCCAGATCGGCAACTCGGACTTGGCGCGGGTGATCGTTTCGCGCATCGTCGAGGGCGCGGAAAAGCTCAAGGTCAAGACCGTGATCAGCCCCGAATGTGGCCACGCTTACACCGCGCTGCGCTGGGAAGGCGCCAACCTGATCGGGCGGCCGTTCGGCTTCGAGGTCAAGCACATCATCGAGGTGCTCGCTGAATTCAATGAACAGGGTCTGCTGAAGACCGAAGGCTTCGAGACCGACCGGCTGACTTTCCACGATCCCTGCCAGCTGGTGCGCCGCGGCGGCGTGATCCAGCAGCCGCGCACGCTGATGAACATGGTGGCGAAGAACTTCGTCGAGATGCCGGATGCCGGCTACATGAACTGGTGCTGCAGCGGCGGCGGCGGTGCATCGGCCATCGAGGAGGGCGAGGAACTGCGGCTGCAGGCGTTCAAGAAAAAGAAATCCCAGTTCGATGCGGTCAAGCCCGATCGCGTGGTGACCGCCTGCGCCAACTGCCGCATCGTGCTGGAAGAGAGTCTGGAGCACTATCAGATGGATCTTCCGGTGGTCGGACTGACCGAAATGATCGCCGAACATATTCCGGACAAAACGCCGCAAGCGGCAACCAAGTCGTAAGGAGCCCCGTTCATGACCACAGCACAACGCGTCGTCGTTGACCCCATCACCCGCATCGAGGGCCACCTGCGCATCGAGGCCGAAACCGATGCCAGCGGCAAGATCACCAGCGCGTACTCCGCCGGCACCATGGTGCGTGGTATCGAGATCATTTTGCGCGGCCGCGACCCGCGCGATGCCTGGGCCTTTGCCCAGCGCATCTGCGGCGTCTGCACGCTGGTGCACGGTATCGCCTCGGTGCGTTCGGTTGAAGATGCGCTGCATCGTGCCATCCCCACTTACAGCATCCCGCAGAATGCCGAACTGATCCGCAACCTGATGATCGCCGCGCAATATGTGCACGACCACGTCATGCACTTTTATCACCTGCATGCGCTCGACTGGGTCGACGTGGTGTCGGCGCTGAAGGCCGATCCCAAGGCCACGTCGGCGCTGGCGCAATCGCTTTCCAA
>JBFHXL010000285.1:0-2591 GCA_041599035.1 Thiobacillus sp.
ATTTCCACCGAACCGTAAGGGCCTTGTCCGGTCATCATCTGTAGCGTGTTGTCGGGCAGCGGCATCTCCATCTCGGCCATATCGGCCATGCCACGCTCACCCATCACCATGTAATCGGGAACCAGCTTGTTGATCTTGTTCATGATACCGCTGTGGTCCACACCGATCATGGTCGGGGTCGCATGGCCCATCGCGTTCATGGTGTGGTGGCTCTTGTGGCAATGGAATGCCCAGTCGCCTTCCTCGCTGGCCACGAACTCGATCTGGCGCATCTGCCCCACCGCAACATCGGTGGTCACTTCCGGCCAGCGTGCAGATTTTGGAACCGGCCCGCCATCGGTGCCGGTTACCTCGAATTCCACCCCGTGCAAATGCATCGGGTGATTGGTCATGGTGAGATTGCCTACCCGGATGCGCACGCGATCATTGAGTCGCACATTCAGGCTGTCAATGCCGGGAAAGGCACGGCTGTTCCAGGTCCACAGATTGAAGTCGAGCATGGTGTTGACCATCGGCGTGGCGCTGCCGGGGTCGATATCGTACGCGTTCAGCAGAAAACAGAAGTCGCGATCAACCGGATCGATCAGCGGATGCCTGCCCCTGGGGTGCGTCACCCAGAAGCCCATCATGCCCATCGCCATCTGCGTCATCTCGTCGGCATGCGGGTGATACATGAAGGTGCCGGGGCGCCGCGCGACGAACTCGTAGACGAAAGTCTTGCCCGGCTTGATGGCAGGCTGATTGAGACCTCCGACGCCATCCATGCCATTCGGCAGGCGCTGGCCGTGCCAGTGGATGGTGGTGTGCTCAGGCAGGCGGTTGGTGACAAAAATCCGTACCCGATCGCCTTCCACCACTTCGATAGTCGGTCCGGGCGACTGCCCGTTATACCCCCACAGATGGGCCTTCATCCCCGGGGCGATCTCGCGCACCACCGGTTCGGCCACCAGGTGAAATTCCTTCACCCCGTCCTTCATGCGCCACGGCAGGGTCCAGCCGTTGAGCGTCACCACCGGGTTGTAGGGGCGGCCATTCGGTGGCATCAGCGGCGGCTGGGTGTCGGGTACGCTCATGCTGACAATCTCTGGCAAACCCGCCAGCGCAGCCGGCGTTACCGTAGCGGCCGCGACCGCACCGGACAACCTGAAAAAATCGCGTCGTGTCGTCATGGGTAATCCTTTCAATGTCCGCCCGCTGCTTCGGCAGGGGTGGAAAAAGCTGAGGGGGCGGCCATTTTTCCGGGCGTGCCGACCAGGGCCATCTGCAGATCGGCCTCGGCCAGCCAGTAGTCGCGCTGCGCCTCGATGGCGGCGTTGACCGCAGATATCTGCGAACGGGCATCGGCCAGCAATTCGAACACGCCGATCAGCATGCCGTTGTAGCGCAGCAGGTTTTCGTCGGAGATGCGTTTCTTGAGCGGCACCACTTCATCGCGCAGATGCCGCGCGATGGCGTAGCGGCTTTGCTGCATGGCGTAGGCTTCACGCACTTCCGAGCGGGCGTTCACTGCCGTTTCACGGGCACGCTCAAGCGCTTGCCGATAACGCGACTCGGCTGCCACCACTCGGCTCTGCCCCCAGTCGAACAGGGGCAACTCGAAGCTGATTTCATAACCGCGTTGCAATGGCGCTTCGTTCGAGCTGTTGTTCATCACGCCCAGTTCGAGCACATTGATCAGCCGCGTGCTGCGCGTCAGCCCCAGGCTTTTCGCCAATGCCTCGGTTTGCAGTCTCATCATCTGCAAGTCCAGCCTTGATGCCATCGCCTGCTGTTCCACATTGCTCAATACTGGCAAGGATGCGGGCAGATCAGGCAGTCGCTCGGGCAACGCCAGCTTGTCCCCATCCGGCAGGCCCATCAGGCGAACCAGACGCTCGCGCGCCTGCAGCATGGCGCCTTCGGCACGTGCCACCGCCAGTGCGGCATCGGCATAAAACGCATGCTCGCGCGCCTGCTTGAGCTTGCTCCAGTTGCCCACCTGCGCCATGCGACGCGCCAGATCCGCGCCCGCTTCGGCTGCGTCCATCGCCTGCTGCTGGTAGTGCGCAGACTGGCTGGCGGTCACCGCAATCACCCAGGCCTTGCGCGTATCCGCTGCCAGCCGCAGCACGTTCAAAACCAGTTCGCGCCGTGTCTGCTCGAACAGGCGCTGCTCGATCTCGATCCGCATCGGCATCGTCAACAGCCGCGCCAGACTGAGATGCAGGCTGCGTTCCCATTCCACTTCGCTGCCGCGGGTCAGTCGCCCAATGGAAAACCCCGGATTGGGCAAACGCTGGGCCGATACCAGATCGGCCTCGGCAATCCCCAGGGTATTGAATGCGGCCTGCAAGCCCGGATTGTTGAGCAAGGCAATCTGCACCGCCGCATCCGCCGACAGCGGCTGCGCCAGCAGGGCATCGACCCGTGCCTGGGTTTGCATACGGGTCGCCTCATCGCGCGCCCAGATCACGTCTTTCTGGATTTGGGTCTGGGTGGCGGACTGAATCGCCTCGAACCCGCCGTCCGGTGAAAAGCTGGCGCAGCCGCCCAGCAACGCTGCGGACATCACCGCGAGCACGAGCGTGCGCGGCATCAATGGATAGGTTTTC
>JBFHXL010000286.1:0-2589 GCA_041599035.1 Thiobacillus sp.
CGCAAACGCGACGATTTCATCCCACACCATGCCGCCGTGATCGGCCACGCCCAGCGCGCGGCCGGTGCGGCCACAGGCCCACACGCCGAGTAAAAAGGATGCGGTCAGCAGGATGATCTGGTTGGGCAGGTCGGATGCGACGGCGACGAGCAGCCAGAACAGCGGCAGCCCCAGCAGCGTGCCGACCGTGCCGGGTGCCTTGGGCGCCAGCCCGCTGCCAAAGCCAAAGGCGATCAGGTGCGCCGGGTGTGCAAACAGAAATTTGAGATCAGGTCGCAAAGTGGTCATACCCCGTTTGGTTGATCGGGAGCGCCTGGCCGTTCATGTCCAGCACGGTGAGTCCGGGTTCGGCCTGGATGCGGCCGATGCGAGTGACGGCCACGTTAGCGTCTGCAGCCGCAGCCAGAACGGCGTCGTGTCTGGACGGTGGCGCGGTAAAGCACAGTTCGTAATCATCGCCGCCTGCCAGCACGCTGTCGCGTGCCACGGCCTCGTGTAGATACGCCTGCACCACCGGCAGCAGCGGCAGGGCGGCGAATTCGAGGGCCGCGCCCATATGCGAGCGTTCCAGAATGTGGCCGAGGTCGCCCAGCAGGCCATCCGAAATGTCGATCGCGCTGCTCGCGATGCCGCGCAGGGCGATCCCGAGTTCGACCCGTGGCGTCGGCAAATAGAGCGCGGGCAGTACCTTGGCGGCATCGATCTGCTCCATCGACAGGCGCCCCTGGCGATAGGCCAGCGCCATCGCGGCCGAGCCAAGTACGCCTGAAACCCAGATATCATCGCCGGCCTGCGCGCCGTCGCGGCGCAATGCCTGCCCCGGCGGCACTTCACCCATGACCGTGATGCTGATCGCAAGTGTGCCGCGCGTGGTGTCGCCGCCGACGAGTTCGATGCCGTGCAGATCGGCCATGCGAAAGAATCCGCGCACAAACGCGGTGAGCCACGCGTCGTCGGCTTCGGGCAGGGCGATGGACAAGGTCGCCCAGCGCGGCGTGGCGCCCATCGCGGCGAGATCGGACAGGTTCACCGCGAGCGATTTGTGGCCGATGCCGGCAGGGCTGTCCTGCGGCGAAAAGTGGCGGCCTTCGAGCAACATGTCGGACGACACGGCAAGCTGCATGCCGGGCGTCGGCGCCAGCAGCGCGCAGTCATCGCCCACGCCCAGCACCGCACCGGGGGTGGCGCGGGTGAAGTGTCGGGCGATGAGGTCGAATTCTTCCATTGGGGAGCAAAGAGTCGAGAGTGGAGAGTCGAGAGCTTGCAACCTATGCTGTCGCTCTCGGCGCTCAGCTCTCAGCTCTCGACTTTCTTGCCTGCTCGATCTCCACCGCGCGCACATCCTGTGCCAGTTTGTCGAGCACGCCATTGATGTATTTGTGGCCGTCGGTGCCGCCGAACTTTTTCGCCAGTTCGACCCCTTCGTTGATGGCGACGCGCCACGGCACGTCGGGGCAGCTCACCAGTTCATACGCGCCGATGAGCAGGATGCCGCGCTCGATCGGCGAGAGTTCGGCCACCGGGCGATCGAGGCAGGGTGTCAGACGGGTGCTCAACAGGTCTTCGTCCTTGATCACGCCATACAGCAGGGTGCGGAAATATGCCTCGTCGACACGCTTGAACTGCTCGTCCTCCCTGAGGTTGGCGGCGATCAGCGTGATGTCGGCGCCGCCCACCAGCCAGGCATAGACGCCCTGCAGGGTGAATTCGCGGGCGACCTTGCGGGAACCGGCCATATCAGAGACGCTTCAGCAGGTTGGCCATTTCAACCGCTACGCGTGCGGCATCGCGGCCTTTTTCGGCCATGCGCCGGTGCGCCTGCTCTTCGGTGTCGACGGTGAGGATGGCATTGGCGATCGGCATGCCGGTTTCCAGTTGCACGTCGAGAATGCCGCGCGAGGATTCGTTCGACACCACTTCGAAGTGATAGGTGTCGCCGCGCACCACGGCGCCGAGCGCGATCAGCGCATCGAACTTGCCGGACTGCGCCATTTTCTGCAGCACCAGCGGATGCTCGAGTGCGCCCGGCACATCGACCAGCAGCACATCGTCGCTGGCCACGCCGAGGCGGGCCAGTTCGATTTCGCATGCGGACAGCAGGCCTTCGCAAATGTCCTTGTTGAAGCGGCTCATGACGATGCCGATTTTGAGTCCCGCGCCCTGATAGATTGGGTCGAGTTCGGAAATGCTGCTGCTGGTTCCCATGATGCGTCCTTCAAAAATTGGTTAGGCTTTTTCAGAATAGCCGGTGACTTCCAGCCCGAAACCGTCCATCGCGGGCATCTTGCGCGGGCTGGCCAGCAGCTTCATTTTGCCGACGCCAAGGTCGCGCAGAATCTGGGCGCCGATGCCGTAGTCGCGCAGGTCGTATTTCTGACTGGCAACCGGTGCCGGGTTGATGCGCTGCAGCAGTGCATCGGCGGTTTCCGGGCGATGCAGCAACACGATGATGCCGCACTGCGATTCGGCGATGCGCTCCATCGCGCCGAGGATCGGCCAGGAATGGCCGCCGCCGGTGACGTCGAGAAAATCCATCACCGAGAGGGGGTCGTGCACGCGCACCAGGGTTTCCTTGTCGGCCAGGATTTC
>JBFHXL010000287.1:0-2546 GCA_041599035.1 Thiobacillus sp.
CTGATACGCGTGGTGGCCGAACGTGACTATCCGCAGCTTGCGCGCGAAAATGGCGGCGGCTTCGTCGGCAGCGTGTGGAATGCGGTGATCGCAATCGTCGTGTTCATCGCCCTGTGGGTGGTGACCTTGCCGCTGTGGCTGATCGGCATTGGCGTGATCGTGCCCTTCATCGCAGCGGCCTATCTGAACCAGCGTCTGTTTCGTTACGACGCCATCGCCGAGCATGCCAGCGCGGCCGAAATGGCCCTGCTGTTCAGGCGCGAGCGCGGCGGCTGGTGGGGACTGGGGCTGCTGACCGGACTGGTGCAGTTCGTTCCGCTGCTCAATCTGCTGGGGCCGGTGCTGGCTGCGCTGGCGTTCATTCACTACGGACTGGCGCGCCTGAACCATCAGCGCGCCGGCTCAGCGGCCGACTGAAAAACGCTGCCTGAACGCTTCGTCAAGATTGATTTCGTGCGCAGTCATGGCGCCGATCACGCACCGCTCCAGGCTTGGCGGCATCACCGCCCTGCCGTTCGCCGCCAGATACCGGCCCGCCATGATTTCCGCTTCGCGGCGCGGCATGGATTGCGGCGCGCCGGAATCCGCATAGCCTTGCGGATAAACCGGATTGCCTTCGCCATCGTATTTATCCGTCGCACCCAGCGTATGCAACAACTCATGCGCGATAACGATATTGTTCTGCTGCGTCTGCCTGGGGTCGGCGAAAGCATGCACCACGCCGATCAGCCCCTTCTGCAACCCCAGTGAATGCTCCAGCGCGATGCTGTCCTGCGGCGCGTGATACAGCACGAACAGCTTGATCTTGCCCAGTTGCGGCAACCATTCGTCCGACTGCCGGTACACCCAGCCGCGCAGCTTCAAACTCCAGTACACGATTTTCAGTACGCTGCCGTCGCGGGGCGGCGCAGGCGGCTGCGCGTGCAACTCCGGCAACAGGGAAACATGCATGGCCGGCGTCCGCTTCGCGCCATATCGCGCCGTCTCGCGTTCAAGAAAAGCATTGATCTCGTCAAAGTCGCTGGCCTGCAGGGCGCGTATCGCCTCGGCCGCCTGCGCCGAACCATCGCCATTGATCGGGATTACCGCCACCTCCAGCGGCGCCCCCCAGCCGCGCACCATCGACTGTTCCAGCCAGGTCAGGCCGAGTGCTGCGGCCAGCACGCCGAGCAGGAGCAGAATTCGGAGTCGGCGAAACGTCATGGCATGCGCCTAAAGAGGGACTCACTCACAACGGCCAGGCCGTTTCATGCGCCCGTGCCCATCTGACTGCTCACGTTCAAGCCTCTTGTTCCTGCATGGCTTCGCGGATCAGCCGGAAAATCTCGCGGAAGGCCTTGGGGGGCTTGTTGCGTGCCGCCTCGTCTCGGGCGTTGCGGATGATTTGCCGCAGATGCGTGGCGTCCGTATCGGGATAGGCATTGAGAAAAAGCGTCAGCGCCTCGTTGTCGGCGAGCAGCTTCTCGCGCCACTTTTCGGCCTGATGCAGCTTGGCCGTTTCAGCTGCGGACGCGCCGTTGAACGCGTCGAGCTGCGCCTGGATCGGCGCCGGATCGACGCTGCGCATCAATTTGCCGATATATTGCTTTTGCCGGCGCAGCGCGCCGTTCTGGGTAATCTTGCGGCAGTCCGCGACCGCCGTGCGCAGCGCCTCCGGCAGTTCGATACGCTTGAATTGCGCGTCGGGAAGCTTGACCAGCAAGGTGCCCAGATCCTGCAGGGCTTCGACATCGCGTTTCTTCTGGCTTTTGCTGGGGCCGTCATAAACGTCATCGGGGTCGAATTCCGATTCTGCATCAGGGTCGATCAGTCGCACGGCGGGGCTTTCGGTTGCTGTTATTATCGATATTGTAGTTTCTGTCCGTCAAAACGGGCCGAATCCATCCACAATCACACCTTATTGCACACCTATTTTTTTCAAGCCGACATGCCCCGTTCCCAATTCAGCTATACCCGCGACCAGCTCATCGCCCTGTCCCAGATCGTGATCGAGCACGCCGCCAGACTGGGCGCCACCGCTGCCGACACCGAGATCTCGGAAGGCGTCGGCCAGAACGTCAGCGTGCGCCAGGGTGAAATCGAAACCATCGAATACAACAAGGACAAGGGCGCGGGCGTCACCGTCCACATCGGCCAGCGACGCGGTCACGCCTCGACCTCGGACCTGTCGGAAGCGGCGCTGAAAAGCGCGGTCGAAAAGGCCATGACCATCGCCCGCTTCACTGCCGAGGATGACTGCGCCGGACTGCCGGATGCCGACAAGGTGGCGAAGGATATCCGCGACCTCGATCTCTATCACCCGTGGGCATTGACCGTGGAAGAAGCTGCCGAGCGCGCTCGCGCCTGCGAAGCGGCGGCGCTTGCAGTCGACAAGAGGCTGACCAATTCGGAAGGCGCGGGGGTCAGCACCCACACCTCGCATTTCATCTATGCCAACAGCCTCGGCTTTTGCGACGGCTATCCAGGTTCACGCCACAGCATGTCGGTTGCCGTAATCGGCGAGGACAAGGGCGCGATGCAGCGCGACTACTGGTATACCAGTGCGC
>JBFHXL010000288.1:0-2523 GCA_041599035.1 Thiobacillus sp.
CGATTTTCGCCATTCAGGAACCCGCGAACTGGTTGCGGCCGATTATGTGTACCAGATCAAGCGGCTCGCCAACCCGCGCCTGAGTTCGCCGATCTTCGGGCTGATGGCCGAGCATATCGTCGGCCTGAAGGCTTTGGGCGATGCTCTGGAAAAAGCGATCCGGGCGCATCCCGATGCGGAACTGGACCTGAACGCGTTTCCGCTTGCCGGCGCGGAGGTGGTGGATCGCTACACCTATCGTATCCGCATCAAGGGCAAGTATCCGCAATTCATCTACTGGCTGGCGATGCCGTTCTTTGCGCCGATTCCGTGGGAGGCCGAGACGTTCTACGCGCAGCCCGGCATGGCAGACAAAAACCTCACGCTCGATTGGCAGCCGGTGGGCACCGGTCCTTTCTACCTGGCGGAAAACGATCCCAACCGCCGCATGGTTCTGAAGAAAAATCCGTATTTTCATGGCGAAGCCTATCCCGCAGACGGGGACGCGCAAGACCGACAGGCGGGACTGCTGGCGGACGCCGGCAAGTCATTACCGTTGGTGGACGAAGCCGTATTCAGCCTGGAAAAGGAAACGATTCCCTACTGGAGCAAGTTCCTGCAGGGCTACTACGACAGTTCCGGCATCAGTTCCGACAGTTTCGATCAGGCCGTGCAGTTCGCGGCGGGCGGCGATCCGCAGCTGACCGACAGCATGCGCGACAAGGATATTCACCTGATCACCACGGTGGCGGCCTCGATCTGGTATGTCGGCTTCAACATGCTCGACCCGGTGGTGGGCGGGCTCGGCGAGGACCGCCAGAAACTGCGGCAGGCGTTGTCCATCGCCTTCGACTACGACGAGTTCATTTCCATTTTCCTCAATGGCCGCGGGATTCCCGCGCAGGGGCCGATCCCGCCGGGGCTATTCGGCTATGTCGATGGCGTGGCGGGGCTGAATCCGTACGTGTATGAGAACCGGGCGGGGCGGATCGAGCGACGCCCGATCGAGACTGCGCGCCGCCTGCTGGCCGAGGCGGGCTACCCCAACGGCCGCGACGCCAAAACCGGGGCGCCGCTGGTGCTGTATTTCGACACCATGGCGTCCGGCCCCGACGCCAAGTCGCGGCTCGACTGGATGAAGAAGCAGCTCGACATGCTCAACGTGCAACTGGTCGTGCGCGGCACCGACTACAACCGCTTCCAGGACAAGATCCGCAAGGGCAATGCGCAACTGTTCGAATGGGGCTGGAATGCGGATTACCCCGATCCGGAAAACTTCTTTTTCCTGCTGTATGGGCCGCACAAGAAAGTCGGCAGCGGCGGCGAGAACGCGGCGAACTACGATAATCCCGAATTCAATCGCCTGTTCGAGCGCATGAAGGACATGGACAACGGCCCCGCGCGCCAGCAGGTGATCGACGCCATGCTGGAGATCGTGCGGCGCGACGCGCCGTGGATCTTTGCCTACTATCCCAAGTCGTTCGGCCTGCGCCATGGCTGGGTGCATAACGTCAAACCCAACCTGATGGCCAACAACACGCTCAAATACCGGCGCGTCGATCCGGCGTTGCGCGACACCCGGCGCGCCGAATGGAACCGGCCGGTGCTGTGGCCGATCGGACTGCTGCTGGGCGCGCTGGTCGTCGTCATCGCTCCGGCGGTGATCGCGTGGCGGCGCCGCGAAAGGAAAACCGCCTGATGCTCGCCTATATCCTGCGTCGCCTGCTGTATGCGATTCCGATCCTGATCGGGGTGAACCTGCTGACGTTCACCCTGTTTTTCGTGGTCAACACGCCGGATGACATGGCGCGGCTGCAACTCGGCGCCAAGCATGTGACACCGGATGCGATCGAGCGCTGGAAAGTCGAGCACGGCTACGACAAGCCGCTGCTGTTGAACACCCAGGCCAGCGGCAGTTCACAACTCACTGACACGATCTTCTTCCAGCACTCGGCCGCGATGTTCGTGTTCGAGTTCGGCAAGGGCGACGACGGCCGCAACATCGGCAACGAAATCCGCACCCGCATGGGGCCGAGCCTGGCGATTGCTTTGCCGGTGTTCGTCATCGGCCTGCTGGTCAACATCACCTTCGCCCTGCTGATGGTGTTTTTTCGATCCACCTATCTCGACCTGTGGGGGGTGGTGCTGTGCGTGGTGCTGATGTCGATATCGGGCCTGTTCTACATCATTGCCGGGCAGTTCTTCATCGCCAAGCTGTGGAACCTGTTGCCGATTTCGGGCTTCGCCGGTGGCATCGACGGGCTCCGGTTCATCGTGCTGCCGGTGCTGATCGGAGTGGTGGCGGGGATCGGCAGCGGCTCACGCTGGTATCGCACCATCTTCCTTGAGGAAATCGGCAAGGACTATGTGCGTACCGCGCGTGCCAAGGGCCTGTCCGAGGTGCGCGTGCTGTTCCGCCATGTGCTGAAGAACGGCATGATCCCGATCCTGACCGGCGCGGTGGTGGTGCTGCCGCTCTTGTTCATGGGCAGCCTTATCACCGAGTCCTTCTTCGGTATTCCCGGCCTCGGCAGCTACACGATC
>JBFHXL010000289.1:0-2520 GCA_041599035.1 Thiobacillus sp.
GGCATACCCGACAAAAACAGTCAACAATTTATCAGGAGGAGAAAACCATGAAAAACCCGCTGGATTCGCTCTGGGGCACCGTCATCGCCGGCCTGGTGCTGACCGCCGTTCTGTATATGTTTGCCAGAAACTTTTTAGCTTAAGGGAGCTTCGCAATGGAGAATGTCGAACTGATTTCCGCGCTGTCGCGCTGGATCCATTTCATGGCCGGCGTGATGTGGATCGGCCTGCTGTATTACTTCAATTTCGTACAGGTGGCCGCGCTCAGGGATGCGGGCGCCGACGGGACCGCGACGGGCATCACCCGACATGTCGCGCCACGCGCCCTGGCGTATTTCCGCTGGTCGGCGTTGCTGACCTGGGTTGCCGGTGCCGCGCTGCTGGGGCCGCATTTCGTTGACGCCTTCATGCTGCGCAACGGCATGGGTCCGATCGGCATCGGCGCCTGGCTGGGCACCATCATGCTGTTGAACGTGTGGGGGTTGATCTGGCCGAACCAGAAAAAGGTTCTGGGCCTGGTGTCCGCCAGCGACGCCGAGAAAAGCCAGGCGCGCCGGGTGGCCTTTCTGGCATCGCGCACCAATACCATGCTGTCGATTCCGATGCTGTTCTTCATGGCGACCGGGATGTCTCATTCGGCGCTTTTCGGCCTATAATCAAGGCGCTGCATGACAAGCGCGGCGGCCGAGGCCGCCGTTTTCTATTTTGTTTGCTGTTAACCCCCTAAATACAGCAGCTATTTCAGGACAGCCTGGTTTGAGGACTGCCATGACAACACATTTGATGAATACCTATGCGCGTCAGCCTGTTGCCTTCGTGCGCGGCGAGGGCGCTTACCTGTGGGACGAAGCCGGCAAGCGCTATCTGGATGCGGTCGCCGGCGTGGCGGTGAACGGGCTGGGCCATGCTCACCCCAAACTGGTGCAGGCGATCAGCGAACAGGCCGCGACCCTGATCCACACCTCCAACCTGTATCGCATCCCGAAACAGGAAGAACTGGCCGACCGCCTGTGCGCGCTGTCGGGAATGGACAAGGCCTTCTTCTGCAACTCGGGCTGCGAAGCCAACGAGGCCGCGATCAAGCTGGCGCGCATGTATGGGCATGGCAAGGGCGTCGAGGTGCCGACCATCATCGTGATGGAAAAGTCGTTCCACGGCCGCACCATGGCGACCCTGACCGCATCCGGCAATCGCAAGATCCAGGCCGGGTTCGAGCCGCTGCTGTCGGGTTTCGCACGGGTGCCGTTCAACGATATCGAGGCGATTCGCCAGGTGGCGGAGCACAACAAGAGCGTGGTCGCGGTGCTGCTCGAAGTGGTGCAGGGCGAAGGCGGAATCAACGTGCTTCCCTCTGAATTCCTTGCCGAACTGCGGCAGATTTGCGATGCCCACGGCTGGCTGCTGATGCTGGATGAAGTGCAGACCGGCATCGGCCGCACCGGCACCTGGTTCGGCTTCCAGCATTCCGGCGTGGTGCCGGACGTGATCGCCCTGGCCAAGGGCCTGGGCGCGGGGATGCCGATCGGCGCGTGTCTGGCGCGCGGTGCCGCGGCTGATGTCTTCCAGCCGGGCAATCATGGTTCGACGTTCGGCGGCAACCCGCTGGCGTGTGCGGTTGCCTTGGCGACCTTGCAGGCCATCGAGGACGAGAAGCTGCTCGACAACGCCCGTGTGCGCGGTGAGGCGATCCGCAATGGCTTGCAGCAGGCGCTGGACGGCGTCCACGGCGTGGTGGAGATTCGCGGCGAAGGCATGATGATCGGCATCGAACTCGATCGCCCGTGCGCCGAACTGGTGGCGGTGGCGCGCGATGCCGGGGTGCTGATCAACGTCACTGCCGACAAGGTGATCCGCCTGGTGCCGCCGCTGATTTACGGCGACGCCGAAGTCAATGTGCTGGTCGCGGCCGTGTCCGGCGTGGTCAAGAACTACCTGCAGCAGGCTGCGTGATGCTGAGACATTTTCTGCAATTCAAGGACCTGTCGCGCGACGAGCTGTTGTATCTGTTCGAGCGTACGCGCGTGATCAAGGCGCGCTTCAAGCGCTATCAGCCGTATCACCCGCTGACCGACCGCACGCTGGCGATGATCTTCGAGAAAAGCTCGACTCGTACCCGCCTCTCGTTCGAGGCCGGCATGCACCAGCTCGGCGGCTCGGCCATCTATCTCAACACGCGCGACACCCAGTTGGGGCGCGGCGAGCCGGTGGAAGATGCGGGCGAGGTGATCTCGCGCATGGTCGATATCGTGATGATCCGCACCTTCGAGCAGGAGATCATCGAGCGTTTCGCCGCGCACTCGCGCGTGCCGGTGATCAACGGCCTCACCAACGAATACCATCCGTGCCAGATTCTGGCCGACATCTTCACCTTCATCGAGCATCACGGCTCGATCCAGGGCAAGACGGTGTCGTGGATCGGTGACTCCAACAACATGTGCAATACCTGGCTGCAGGCGGCCGAGGTGCTCGATTTCAACGTGCATGTGTCGACGCCGCCCGGCTACGAAGTCGAACCGGAAC
>JBFHXL010000290.1:0-2484 GCA_041599035.1 Thiobacillus sp.
ATTGGCGACGGCAATGGCCTTGATCGCCTCGGCCTCGCCCTCGGCGACGTTGATGGCCGCCTGTTTCTCGCCTTCGGACTCCTGAATCGCTGCATTGCGTTCGCCGGTGGCGATGTTGATCTGTTCCTGCATGCGGCCTTCAGACGAAGCAATCAACGCACGCTTCTCGCGCTCGGCCGTGATCTGGCGCTGCATGGCATGGAGAATTTCCTTGGGCGGCGTCAGGTCCTTGATCTCATAGCGCAGCACCTTGACCCCCCAGTTGGTCGAGGCTTCGTTGAGCGCCATCACCACCCCACGGTTGATGTCATCGCGTTCTTCAAAGGTGCGGTCGAGTTCCATCCGGCCGATCATGGAGCGCAAAGTCGTTTGCGCCAGCTGCGAAATCGCCGCGATATAGTCGCTCGCCCCGTAGGACGCCATCTTCGGGTCGGTGACCTGAAAGTACAGAATGCCGTCGACCGCCAGTTGCGTGTTGTCGCGCGTGATGCAGACCTGGCTCGGAACGTCGAGCGGGATTTCCTTCAGCGAATGCTTGTAGGCAATGTTGTCGATAAACGGAATCACCAGATTGAGACCCGGCACCAGAACCGCGTGGAACTTGCCGAGGCGTTCGACCACCCAGGCGTTTTGCTGCGGCACCACGCGTACGCCCTTGGCGACGACGATCGCGATGACGACGAGTATGAGCAGTGCAACGATGTCCATTTGTTTTTCTCCCCGATTAATTTCCCAGAACCAGCGTATTGCCCTTGATTGCGCGGATGATCAGCGGGCGCGAACTGTCCACACCGGCCGACTCGGCTTCGGCGTCCCACAGCGCGCCGCGATAATGCACCCGGCCGCGACCATCCTGCCAGGATTCGAGCGTCACGGTCTGGCCCAGATCCATATCCTGCACGGTGGATTCCGGATGCGCGGTTGTCCGTTTCCAGTGCCGCAATGTCAGGGTCCCCAGCACGGCGATGATGCCTGCTGTCAGCATCTGCATCACCGTGCCCGCACCGAGCCAGGCAGCCACGCCGGCTACCGCGGCGGCGACGCCATAGACCAGCAGATAAAAGGTGCCGCTGGTGAGTTCCACCCCCACCAGCACGGCCGCCACAATCCACCACACAAAATATGCCTGCATCTCATCTCCTTATGATCACGGGCCGATTCGACAATTCGTTCGACTGATTTCCTGCCGGCGGGAAATGCGCCGTCAGCAGCGCGCTAATCTGACGGATGCCGTCAAGCGTCCCCTGTTCGAATTCTCCCTGCCTGAAAGCGGCCTCCATCGTCTGCGCAACCCTTTCCCATGCGGCGGCATCCACGCACGCGGCAATGCCGCGATCAGCGACGATTTCAATATCATGATCGGCCAGCAGCAGATACACCAGCACGCCGCTGTTGCGCGCGGTATCCCACACCCGCAAATTGCTGAATACCTCGATCGCACGTTCGCGTCCGCTCATGCCGCGCCACACCCAGGTGCCCGCAAGACAATTTTCGATGGCAAACCGGATTTCGCCGTCATGTTGAGCTTCGCTCGCCTGGATTGCACGCTCGATCGCATCGAGTGCGCGCTGCGAAAAGGCACGCCGCCACGCCCACGGCGGGATGAACACATGCCTGATCCAGCGCCGGATGTTCACCATGATCCTGACGCCCCGCCACCGCCAAAACCGCCCCCGCCGCCGCCCCAGGAGCCGCCGCCACCGAATCCCCCTCTGCCGCCGCTGGACCAGCCGCCACCATGACGGAATCCCGATGCCACGCCGGCAAAAACGAACACGGCGATGAACAGCAACATGGGGGTGAAGCCCAACAGCAGCGCCCCCACTGCGCCACTGCCCAGCGCGGCGATCCCGCCGGCGGCCGGGCGATTCATCAGGGTGGAGAGCAGCCATCCCGCGGCGAGGCCGCCCATGACCAGGAAAACAAACGGGCCTTCGCCCTCGCCGCTGTCGGCAGCAGCGGGCGGCGGCAGCGCCTCGCCTTCGATCAGCTTCATCAGTTGCCGTACCCCCGCTTCGATGCCACCAAAAAAGTCGCCTGCCTTGAAAAACGGCGTGATGGTTTCGGCGATCACCCGCTTGGCCAGCGCATCCGGGATCGCTCCCTCCAGTCCGTACCCCACTTCGATGCGCAATTGCCGGTCGTCCTTGGCGACGATCAGGATCACGCCGTCGTCTATTTTCTGGCGGCCGATTTTCCATTTCTCGGCCACCCGAATGCCGAACTGCGCAATGTCCTCGGGGCGGGTGGTGGGGATGAGCAGAACGGCAATCTGGCTGCCTTGTTGCGCTTCGAAGGCGGCGAGTTCATTTTCAAGCGCAGCCGCCTGTTCGACGCTGAGCGTGGCCGTCAGGTCGGTCACGCGCCGCGACAGGTCCGGCAACGCAACCTGAGCCCAAACGGACCACGCACAAACCACGAGCAGCAGGCCGACCGCAATACGGCCTACCAGGGAAATTCGGCCTCCCTGCCATGCTTGCCGAA
>JBFHXL010000291.1:0-2426 GCA_041599035.1 Thiobacillus sp.
ATTGCCGGTGTAGACATAGTGCAGCCCGGCTTTGAGCGCGATGTCGCGCGCACGGGTCAGCGTGGCAGCGGGCGTCGGTGGCACGTCCTGCATCTTCCAGTCGGGATGAAACGCCGAAAAATGCAGCGGCACGTCGGGGCCAAGCTCGCGCAGGATCCATTGGCTCATCGCCGAGAGCTCGGCGTCGGAATCGTTGTGGCCGGGAATCAGCAAGGTGGTGATCTCGAACCAGACCTCGGTTTCGCGCTTCAGATAGATCAGCGTGTCGAGCACCGGTTGCAGATGCGCGCCGGTCAGCTTGACGTAGAAATCATCGGTAAACCCCTTGAGGTCGACATTGGCCGCGTCCATTTTTGAATAGAACGCGCGGCGCGGTTCATCATGAATGTAGCCCGCCGTCACCGCCACGGTATTGATGCCGCGCGCCCGGCAGGCGTCGGCCACGTCCATCGCGTATTCGGCAAAGATCACCGGGTCGTTGTAGGTAAAGGCCACGCTCCTGCAGCCGCTCTGCTCGGCCGCAGCGGCAATTTCGTCCGGCATGGCCTGGTCCACCATGGTGTCGGTTTCGCGCGACTTGGAAATATCCCAGTTCTGGCAGAACTTGCAGGCGAGGTTGCAGCCGGCGGTGCCGAAGGAAAACACCGACGAGCCGGGGTAGAAATGATTCAGCGGTTTTTTCTCGATCGGGTCGACGCAGAAACCGGACGAGCGGCCGTAGGTGGTGAGCACCATCTGCCCGCCTTCCATCTTGCGCACGAAGCACAGGCCGCGCTGGCCCTCGTGCAGCCTGCAGTCGCGCGGGCACAGGTCGCACTGGATGCGGCCGTCGGGCAGCGCGTGCCACCAGCGTGCCGGATAGTGCGACTCGGGAAGGCTCATCTGCCCCCTCCCTCCTTCCATTTACTGACGCGGTAACGCGACAGGCGCACCTTTTCAGACCAGGCGTCCGCGGCCAGGCCCGCCTTGCGCTTGAGGTGCGCCATGAATTCGGCCGGATCGGGCAACTGTTCCCACACCTGCGGCAGAAAGGTACTGCGGGCGTGCCCAAGCTCGAACACCACGCCATCGATGCCGGGCCGCAAGCGTTCCAGCGCGTCCTGCTCGCTCGCCACCGGCAGCGGTTCGGCCGGCGAAAGCAGCGAAACCTCGATCCGGATATCGTTGAACTCCTCGCGCGTCAACGGCATGAAACGAGGATCGCGAAAGGCCGCTGCCACGGCGTTTTCCCGCACGTCCAGCCCGAGTGGCCGATACGCCTCCAACGTGCCGATGCAGCCGCGCAACGCGCCCTGCCGGGTGAGGGTGACAAAGCTTGCACCCGGCTCCTCCAGCCAGTCGGCCTGCGCGGGGAACGCCATCTCATGTCCCAGCTTCGATGCAATTTCGGCACGCGCCAGCTTCAGCAGGGTCGCGCCTTTTTCCGCATCGGTCCGATCAAGGTCGGCCTGCCGCTCAGTTGCAGGCTCGTCCTCGGGCTGAAACGCGAACGCGGCGTACCCCACCACCCGCGCGGGGTCGCCGGCCGTGTCGCTGGAATTGCGCACATCCAGCGCGACC
The DNA here is from genome assembly GCA_041599035.1 of Thiobacillus sp. Classification (GTDB taxonomy): domain Bacteria; phylum Pseudomonadota; class Gammaproteobacteria; order Burkholderiales; family Thiobacillaceae; genus Thiobacillus. The sequence goes on from JBFHXL010000291.1 coordinate 1,561, forward strand.
GGGTGTAGCCCGTGCGCGTGCGCTGCCCGCATCAGGCCGTTGATCGGTGTGGCGCCGCAGGCCTGCTCATGGTTGAGATGCGGATTCAGGGCCAGGATGGCGTCCACGGTTCCGCCATCCACCTTGCGCGCCAGCGCATCGGGCAGGAAGTGCGACAGGTCCGAACTGATCACGATCAGCGTTTCGTCGCCGCCCCACAGCTTTTCCAGCACCTCGGCCACCTCGGCCGCAGTCGCCTCGCCCACCGCCAGCGGCAACAGCTGGAAATCATCGCCCAGCACCTGCTGCAGAAAAGGCAGCTGTACTTCCAGCGAATGTTCCAGCTGATGCGCCGCCGCACTTGTCGTTACCTGCGGCAAGCCGGCAAGGCTCTGCATGCCCGTGCGATCGAGGCTCACGTTTCCGAGCGGGGTGGCGAAGGCGTCCGCGTCGGGCAGCGCCAGCCCCCGCACATGCACGCGATGGGCGGGACCAAGCAGCACCACCCGGCGAATGCGGCCGCGCAGTGTGTCCAGCCCGGCATAAGCACTGGCCGCGACGGCGCCGGAATAAATATAGCCGGCATGCGGCACGATCAGCGCCTTGGGGGCGCGCGCAAGCGGCGCGATACGGGCCTGCGCCAGCAGGTCGGCCAGCGTCTGCTTCAGCACAACGGGGTTGTCAGGGTAAAAGCTTCCCGCAACGGCGGCGGGTCGAATAGTTGGCATACGGCATGTCCTCGTAATTCACCTTAGCAAATGAGGGGAAATTGCCCTGATTTCAAGTCAGACCCAAAAGGACGGCATGAGTGCGATGCGGATGCGATCCAAGCCCCACCGCGCCTATTCCGGAAAAGCAGATGCTCAGCGGGTAAAGCGCTCCGGCGC
>JBFHXL010000292.1:0-2393 GCA_041599035.1 Thiobacillus sp.
AACGCCGATCGAGTACACCGCAGCGTGCTTCCAACGAACCCACTTCGCGTTTCTTCGCGCCCTTCGCGGATGAAAAGTTTTTTGACCGTCATGCCGCCGCCCGGCTGGCCAACAACAGACGCTTCAGTTCCGGCACGCACGAGCCGCACTCGGTCCCGCACTTGAGACTGGCCTGCAACGCCATCAGGTCGGCACCCGCCGCGACAGCCGCGACGATGTCATCCCTGGCCACATTCAGGCAATTGCACACGATCGGCCCGCGCCCGGCCTTGCCTTCCGGAGCCTGCTCGACCGGTGCCAGCAGCCAGTTGCGCACTTCCATGGCCGAAGCGCCTTCGGCAATCAAACCCTTGATCCAGTCGCGTGCGGCGGTCTCACCGGAAAGCCGGGCGCCGGTAATCACGCCTTCGTCCACACGTACCTTTTTCCAGATGCCACGACGCGCGTCCTGGTAATTCATGGTCAGCAGCGGATCATCCAGCCCGAATGCCGCGTCCATGGACTGCACCAGTGATTCGGGCAGCGGGCCTTCGCTCGCGGTCTCGAATACCAGTACGGTGTTGTCGCGTCCGGTGAGACTGATGGAGGCGTAATCGAACTGCCCGATAAACGACTGCGCCAGTTGCAACAAGCTTGTGCCATCGCCGCGCCGCATGATCGTCCGCCGATACGGCAGCACGGCTTTTTCCACCTGCACGGCGGCATGCTTGAGTTCGGGTTGCAGGGAAACCGGATCAAAGCTGTCGAGCGTCAGCGTGTTCACCCCATGCCCGGCCATGAAACGGCCACCCCAGTGCATGGGGATAAACAGCTGGCTTGCACGCAGTTCATCGCTCGCCTGCACCTTGATGACGAGGCTGCCGCGCCGGCTTCTGACCCGCACCAGATCGCCATCCTTGAACTGACGACGCTCCATGTCCTGCCGGTTCATCGACAGCAAGGGCGCTTCGACATGGGCATACAGGCGTGCCACCAGCCCGGTCCGGCTCATGCCGTGCCACTGGTCACGCAACCGGCCGGTGTTCAGATGCAGGGGATAGCGCGCGTCGACCGGCTCGGCCACCGGACGGTACGGCGCCGCATGAAAACGCGCGCGTCCGCTGGTGGTCGGATAGATGCCATCCACATACAGGCGGGGCGTACCTGCGGTCGCGCCTTCCGGAAACGGCCACTGCTGCGGTGCCTGCTCCAGCAACGCATAGCTCAGGCCGGTGATATCGAGATCGCGCCCGCGCGTGGTTTCCCGATGTTCGTTGAATACAGCTTCCGGGCTGGCATAGGCAAACAGTCGTGCGCCCATTTCCGGCATCAGCCGCCGTGCAAAATCCGTGACGATGTCCCAGTCGGCCCGTGCTTCGCCAGGTGCCGAAACCGCAGCACGCACGCGCGAAATACGGCGCTCGGAGTTGGTCACCGTGCCTTCGGTTTCGCCCCAGGCGCAAGCCGGCAGCAGCACATCGGCATATTGCGCCGTCTCGGTATTGGCAAACGCCTCCTGCAGCACCACGCACTCCGCCGCCTGCAGCGCTTCGTGCACCTGGGTCTGGTTGGGCATCGACTGTGCAGGATTGGTGCTGGCAATCCAGATTGCCTTGATCTCGCCGCGCTTCACCGCGTCGAACAGTTCAATCGCCGTTTTGCCCGGTGCGGCAGGAACCGCATCCACCCCCCACAGACGCGCCACCTCGGCGCGATGCCCGGGGTTGGCGAGGTCACGATGCGCCGACAGCAGATTGGCCAGCCCGCCCACCTCACGACCGCCCATGGCATTGGGCTGTCCGGTCAAGGACAGCGGCGCCGCTCCCGGCTTGCCGATCTGCCCGCTGGCCAGATGCAGGTTGATCAGCGCAGCATTCTTGTCGACCCCGCAGCTGGACTGGTTCAGGCCCTGGCAATACAGCGACAGCGTGGGCCCGGCCGCAAACCAGCGCGCCGCCTGCACGATGTCGGCCGCTGCCACGCCGCAAATCGGTGCGACCTTTTCCGGCGTGTACTCGCGCACCATCGCGCGCAGTTCGGCCCAGTTTTCGGTGTGCGCGGCGATGCTGTCGCGATCGATCAGCTCTTCCCACATCATCACGTTGAGCATGGCGTGAAACAGCGCCACGTCGGTACCCGGCAGAATGGCCAGATGCAGGTCCGCCTCGTTGGCCGTATCGGTGCGGCGCGGGTCCACCACAATCAGTTTGAGTTCGGGGTTGGCCTTGCGCGCCGCCTCGATGCGGCGAAACACGATCGGATGGGCGTAGGCGGTGTTCGATCCGGCGATGAATATCGTTCCGGCGTGATCGATATCCTCATAGCAGCCCGGCGGCGCATCGGCGCCCAGCGTGGCCTTGTACGCGGCCACCGCGGACGACATGCACAGGCGCGAATTGGTATCGACGTTATTG
>JBFHXL010000293.1:0-2386 GCA_041599035.1 Thiobacillus sp.
ATCAGCCCGGCAGCCTGGGCAGCCTGGTACTTGCTGGCCACCAGCGCATCGGATTCGCCATACAGGCTGCGTCGCTCCGAATGACCCACGATGACATACTTGCAACCAAAGTCGAGCAGCATGGCGGCAGATACTTCGCCGGTAAACGCGCCCTTGCTCTGTTCTGACAGGTTCTGCGCGCCCCAAGCAATCGAAGAACCGGCGAGTTCGGCCTGCGCCTGTGCCAGATAGGGAAACGGCACGCACACCACGGCTTCAATTCCCGCCAGGGCGGGCTTGAGTGCAGCCAGCAACGCGGCATTTTCTGCCAGGCTGCCGTGCATTTTCCAGTTACCGGCTACGAGCTTTTTACGCATGAGAGTCCGCCAAACAAAAGTGCGCGATGGTAAGCGTAACGCGCCGGGCGGTCAACCGCCGGCCCTGCCTGCCGCGCGAAAAATCAGCCGAAACGACCGGTAATGTAGTCTTCCGTCTGCTTCTTGCCCGGGCGCATGAAGATGGTGCCGGTTTCGTTGAATTCGACGAGCTCACCCAGATACATGAAAGCAGTGAAGTCGGATATGCGCGCGGCCTGCTGCATGTTGTGCGTCACGATGGCAAGGGTGTAATCGCTTTTCAGTTCGTTGATCAGTTCTTCGATTTTGGCGGTGGAAATGGGATCCAGCGCCGAAGTGGGTTCATCCAGCAGCACGATTTCAGGTTTGACCGCGACCGCACGCGCGATGCACAGACGCTGTTGCTGCCCCCCTGAAAGCGACAGCCCGTTCTGCTGCAGTTTGTCTTTCACCTCGCCCCACAGTGCGGCTTTTTTAAGCGCCCATTCGACGCGATCATCCATTTCGCTCCTCGACATGCGCTCATACAGCCGTACGCCGAAGGCTATGTTTTCGTATATCGTCATCGGAAACGGCGTCGGCTTCTGGAACACCATGCCGATCTTGGCGCGCACCAGGTTCACGTCCTGGCTTTTGTCGAGCAGGTTCTTGCCGTGGAACAGGATATTGCCTTCGGCGCGCTGCCCCGGATACAGGTCATACATCCTGTTGAAGGTGCGCAGCAAAGTGGATTTTCCGCAGCCCGACGGCCCGATGAAAGCCGTAACCTTCTTGTGTGCAATATCCAGATTGACGTCACTAAGGCCTTTGAAATCGCCGTAAAAGAAATCCAGATTCCGGACCTGCAAGGCAGCGTTTTCGCCGGTCGGCATGGCCTGATCGGATACGGCGTGATCTGACACGGCTTGATTGGATATGGATTGATTGAGCACAGCGTAGCTCCGGGAAATTAACGTTTATCTTTGTTGCGGAAAGCAACGCGCACACCGATGTTGACCGCCAGCACCAGAAAGGCGATCAACAGTGCGCCACCCCAGGCCAGGCTGACCCAGTTGTCATACGGGCTCAACGCGAACTGGTATATCACCACCGGCAGGTTGCCCATGGGCTCCGCCATGCTGGTGCTGAAGAACTGGTTGTTCAGCGCAGTGAAAAGCAGGGGCGCTGTTTCACCGGTGATGCGCGCCATGGCCAGCAGCACGCCCGTCGCCACCCCCGACTTGACGGCGCGCAGCGTCACCTTGAGCGACACCTGCCAGCGTGGCGCGCCGACTGCAAATGCGGCTTCGCGCAGGCTGATGGGGACCAGTTTCAGCATGTTTTCAGTGGTGCGCACCACCACCGGGATGGCAATCAACGCCAGCGCCAGGGAGCCCGCCCAACCGGAAAACCCGCCGGTAGTCACAACAAAGAGCGCGTAGACAAACAAGCCAATGACGATCGACGGTGCCGAGAGCATGATGTCGGTGATAAAGCGGGTAAAGGATGCAAATTTAGACACGCGGCCATATTCAGCCAGATAGATCCCCGCCAGAATGCCGATTGGTGTCGAGATCAGCATAGAGAAAAACAGGATCAGGCCGCTGCCGACAATGGCATTGCGCAGCCCGCCCCCTTCGGAGCCGGGCGCCGGCGTGTCCTGGGTGAACAAGTCCCAGTTCAGGGCGGCAAAGCCTTTGGAAAACAGCGTCAGCAAAATCCATAGCAGCGCAATCAGGCCGAGGCTCATCGCCACCATGGACAAGGTAATGCCAATGCGATTGGCCCAGATGCGACGGGTATACAAATTCATGCAGACACCTTACAAACCCTCGGAGCCCATGCTGCGACTGATGAGCCAGCGCGAAATCGCCAGCACGACAAATGTAATGATGAACAGGACCAGGCCCAGTTCGAACAGCGATGCGATGTGCAGGCCGGGGTCCGCCTCGCCAAATTCATTTGCCAGGGTGGAGGCGATCGAGGTACCGGGGGCGAACAGGCTGCCGTTGATCCGGTTGGCATTGCCGATCACGAACGTGACCGCCATGGTCTCGCCCAGCGCGCGCCCC
>JBFHXL010000294.1:0-2384 GCA_041599035.1 Thiobacillus sp.
AACCCCACCTCGGCTGGCGTGCCGGCCGAAACCGCCGCGCAGACGCTGGTGCTGGACTACAACGATGTCGCCGGACTGGAACGCACCTTTGCCGAACTCGGCACCGAAATCGCCTGCATCATCGTCGAGCCGTTTGCCGGCAACATGAATCTGGTCAAGCCCACGTCCGAATTCATGGCTGCGATGCGCCGCCTGTGCGATGCATCCGGCGCATTGCTGATTTTTGATGAAGTGATGACCGGCTTCCGCGTCGATCTCGGCTGCGCGCAAAAGCTGCTCGGCATCCGCCCCGATCTGACCACGCTCGGCAAGGTAATCGGCGGCGGCATGCCGGTGGGCGCCTTTGGCGGCCGCGCCGAGGTGATGGACAAGCTCGCGCCGCTGGGCCCGGTGTACCAGGCCGGCACGCTGTCGGGCAATCCCGTTGCGGTCGCCGCAGGTCTGGCCACCCTCAAAGCAGTGAGCGAGCCGGACTTTTACGCAAAACTGGCCGCCCGCACCCAGCGTCTGATCGCGGGCCTGACGGCAGCGGCGCAAGACGCGGGCGTCACCTTCTGCGCCGATTCGGTCGGCGGCATGTTCGGCCTCTACTTCGCCGCCCAGCCGCCGGTCAGCTTTGCCGAGGTGATGCAGTGCGACAAGGACACATTCAACCGCTTCTTTCACGCCATGCTCGACCACGGTGTCTACCTCGCGCCGTCGGCATTTGAAGCAGGCTTCGTCTCGGCGGCGCACACCGACGCCGACATCGACGCCACGATCGAAGCGGCACGCGAGGTCTTCAAGACGCTTTAAAGGCACGCTCCGCGAATACCCAAGGGGTATAAAGGATGCGAAGTTTGCAACGAGGTTTTTACCTTCGCGTTTCTTTGCGCTCTTCGCGGATGAAAAAAGGTTTTCCGCATGAACGACGAGCTATCCCCTGAAGACGAACTGCGACTCAACGTCCTGTTCAATACCGATCTCAAGGCTGTTCGCATCGACGAATCGAGCATGACGCTGTGGGCGCTGACACCGCAAGGCGAAGCCAGCGTGCCGTTGAAGCCCAACGAGCGCTCCGACCGCTACCTCAAGCGCGTACGCGAATTGCTGTCTGGCCACGCGCTCGGCTCGCCCGGCGGCTACCCGGTGCACCTGACGCGCTGGACGCGGCAATCGCAAGCCGGCCTGTCGGCCCAGCACCTGGCGCAGTTGTTGCTGATTGCCGAGGAGGAGGCGGTGGTCGCCGTGGTGCACTCGCCCGCACTCACCGACGAACTGGCGCGTTATGCATGGTGGTGCATGTCCACCATCGAGAACGCGCGCCTGATGCTGATGCGCGACGTGGTGAGCCAGGGCAGCATGGGCCGCACCCTGGCCGAATTTCTGCTCGAGCACCTGGCTTTTCTGCACGAAGACGATGTCGGCATTCTCGATACGGTGGCGGTCATGCTGTATTCCGGCGTGCTGACCGACGCCGAGAAGCTGTCGATCTGGAAGCGCGGCAGCGGCCGCAACTCGTATTACATCGCCTTTCTCGAACAGCAGCCCGATGCCCTGCCCAACCCGCGTGATGCCCGTGCGGACCAGGGCAGCGTGCCTCGGCTGGCCGACAATCCGTATAGCGTGATGCTGGAAAAAGCGCTGTCGGGACAGGGGCAAACTTATCTTGCCACCACCGCAACCATCCTCGACCGGCCGGAAGTTCAGGAAGTGGTGAACCACACCCTCGACGCGCTGGCACAGTGGTGTGCGCCGCTGCGTTCGGCCGATGAAGCCACGCGCAGCGCGGCGCGTGCCGCCATCGTGTCAGCGGCCCCGCAACTTGAAGCGGATTGTGCCGCACTCGATGCGCTGGCTGCAGCCGATGCCGGCAGCGTGCGGCCGATCTTTCTCAGAACCACGGCGATCGGCTCATTGATGTGGCGCAAGATCGCGCCCATCGTCACCCCCTTGCTGGACAGCATCGCGGTACTGCGGCAAGCCCGGTAAAGCCTGAGCGGCGTTAGTTGCTGCCCAGCGCCGAGTCGATGCTCGCCAGAAACTTGTCCGGTTTCTCGAAGCCGATGACCTTGTAGCCCGACTGCTCTCCCGCGCCGTTCCAGAAGATCAGCCCGGGCGGGCCGAACAGGCTGAAGCGTTTCAGCAGCGCCTTGTCGGCATCGGTGTTGGCGGTGACGTCCGCTTTCAGCAGCAGCACATTCTGCAGGCGCGCCTGCACCTTGGGGTCGCTGAAGGTAAACCGTTCCATCTCCTTGCACGACACGCACCAGTCGGCATAGAAATCGAGCATGACGGACTTGCCGTCGACCTTGGCCGCTGCCAGTCGGGCATCGAGAGCGACCACATCCTTGACCTTCTCGAACACCAGGCTCTTCTGCTCCGCCGCCATCGCCTGCCCACCC
>JBFHXL010000295.1:0-2345 GCA_041599035.1 Thiobacillus sp.
AGGCGGGCGTGGGTGGTGGTATGGCGGCCGCTGTCGAGCGCTTCGGAATACGCGGCGGTCACCACGTCCGCGCCCGGAAACAGGCCATTGATGAGCGTCGATTTACCCATCCCGGACTGCCCGATCAGCAGCGTGGTGTGGCCGTGCAGGGCCGGGCGCAGCGGCGCCGCGTCGGTCAGCGCCGACAGCGTGACCAGCGGATAGCCGATGCGGGTGAGCCGCTCCAGGCGTTCCCGTGCAGCGGATGTTTCCGGCAGATCGGCCTTGTTGAGGATGAGCAGGCTGGCGATCCCCTGGTCTTCGGCGGCGAGAATGCAGCGCTGCACCAGTTCCATCGAAAAGCTGGGCCGTGCCGCCACCACCACGGCAAGCTGGGTGACGTTGGCGGCAATGGCCTTGGACTTGAAGGCGTCGGAGCGATAGAGCAGGCTGGCGCGCGGTTGCACCGCTTCGATCACCCCCGCCTCGCCGTCGCGCCGAACGTCGACCCGGTCGCCGCACACCACCTGCAGGTGGCGCCCTTTCACCTGGCAGGGCAGTTCGCCGGCGTGGGTCTCGACGATGAAACGGCGGCTGAATGCGGCAATGACGCGGCCTTGCAGCGTGTTCAGAAGCGGGGGATTCCGTCGGTGGCCGCCTTCTTGACCTGATGCGACAGGCCGAGGATGCGGTGCTTGAGTTTTTCGGACAGGCGCGAGTAGTCGCCGTTCAGCAGGGCTTCGGCTTCGGCCGTGCTGTCAGCCTGGTGCAGGCTGACGACGCGGGCGGCATTCTGATGGAATTGCGCATGCAGCGTGCGCACCTCCTCATACCCCGGCAGCGTTTCCATGGGCTTGCCCTCGCCGTAAATCCATTTTCCCAGCGGACAGCGGTCGTCGAGCTTGATCACATCGGGGTCGAGCTGTTCCTGGCTGCTGCCTGCCAGGTAGGCAATCAGACGCTGCTTCCACATGACGTGGGCACTAATAATTTCCATCCAGTTCATGCCAATCCGCTCAAATTAACGCAAAGTGAGGGCATAAACGGACGAAATGCGGGAATACTTTACCGCCCACGTCAGATATCCAGCAGGCTGTCCACCTTGGCGGCGCAGATGAAATCGTTTTCCGACAGGCCGCCGATGGCGTGGGTCCAGAATTCGACGCGGCAGGTGTTGTAGCCCACCAGCAGGTAGGGATGATGATCCTCGCGGTGCGATACCCACATCACCGCGTTGGTGAAGGCCTGGGCCTGGTAGTGGTCCTTGAAGGTGTATTCCTTGGCGATCTTGATGCCGTCGCGCTGCCAGCCCGACAGGCCTTTCAGCATCGGCGCGATCTGCGCATCGGTCAGCGGCGCGACTCCGCCCTCGCAGGGCGCACATTTCTTGCGGACGAGTTCCTCGACGACAGTGGTCATGATGAACCCCTACTTGAACTTGTAGTACTGCTGGTTCAGATAGGCGGCCACATGGGCTTCGTCTTCCGGGAACCAGCCCGCACCGGTATTGGCGTTACAGCCGGAAACGCGCGCGGCCAGCTGCTGCGCCGTCTTGATCTTGCGATCGGCGCGCGTGTACATCTCGCTGCCGTCACCGCCGAACATGTTGGCGTGGCAGCTGATGCAGGTCTTGTCATGCAGGATCTTGCCGCTCTTGGGGTCGCCCTTGGCGAACGGTGCGGCATGGACGCTGCCGGCAAGCAGCGCGCTGCAAAACAGGGCGGTCAGGGTTTTCATGTGGAGCTCCTTGTATAGGGGTGTCTGTTCATTATGGTCACAGGCTCGCGATTGCGCCAGCATTGCGCGCATCGTGTGCGAAAATGACCGACTGTTTTTTTGAAGGAATGCCGATATGGCCCTGAATCCCACGCATCTGCTCTGGCTCGACATGGAAATGACCGGCCTGTCGCCCGAAACCGACCGCATCATCGAACTCGCCATCGTCGTCACCGATGCCGATCTCAACACCGTGGCCGAAGGCCCGGTGCTGGTGGTGCACCAGCCCGACGAGGTGATGAATGCGATGGACAACTGGAACAAGGGCACGCATGGCAAATCGGGCCTGATCGATCGCGTCAAGGCCTCGCAGCTCGATGAAGCCGCCGCCGAGGCGCAGATGCTGGAATTCGTGAAGCAGCACGTCCCGCCCCGGACCTCGCCCATGTGCGGCAACTCCATCTGCCAGGACCGGCGCTTCATGGCGCGCGGCATGCCGCAGCTGGAAGCGTTTTTCCATTACCGCAATCTCGACGTCAGCACGCTGAAGGAACTGGCCAAGCGCTGGCGCCCCGGCCTGGCCGAAGGGTTCAAGAAATCCAACAAGCACGAGGCGCTGGCCGATATCTACGAATCGATCGACGAAATGA
>JBFHXL010000296.1:0-2302 GCA_041599035.1 Thiobacillus sp.
CGGCATCCACCTGTTCCACCAGTGCCTGGGCAACGGCCAGTTCATGCACGTTCCGCCTCCAGAATCTGGTCCAGCAATTCCCAGGTGGTGCGGGCATCGGATTCGGCGATGGTCTGGATGGCGTAGCCGACGTGCACCATGACGAAATCACCGACGGCGGGCGGCTCGTCCTGCATCATGAACAGGCTGACGTCGCGCCACACGCCCTTGGCCTGGCAGCGGGCGGTGTAGCCTTCGATTGATTCGATCTGCATGGGTATGGCGAGGCACATGGGCAGCTATCCGTAACGACCGTGAGATCAGTTTGATCTGATATTCCTGACAATAGCATCTTTTTTTAGATCCAATAAACTACAGAAAATCCCATGCCTGAGCCATGCCCGAACATTTCTTCTGGTTGTCATTCGCAGGTTGCACTGATAGATTGAAACCATGAAATGTCTCGTGCTGGGTATCGGCAACACCCTGCTCACCGATGAGGGTGTGGGCGTACACGTGTTGCAGGCACTCGATGCCGAGTGGGGGCAGGCTTCCGATGTGACCCTGCTCGATGGCGGTACGCTGTCTTTCACTTTGGCGGGGCCGATCGAGGACGCCGACGCGCTGATTGTCGTCGATGCGGCCAACATCCAGTCCAGCCCGGGCACATGGACGCTGCTGAAGGGGGACGCGATGGATGCGTTCCTGATGGGCAATCGAAAATCCACCGTGCACGAAGTCGGTTTGACCGATCTGCGCGCGATTGCGATTCTGGCAGGGCACTGGCCCGAGCAGCGGGCGATGCTGGCGATTCAGCCCGATGTCGTCGACTGGGGCGAAGTGCCCACGCCCGCTGTGGCCGCGGCCATTCCTCCGGTCTGCGCAGCGATCGGCAATTTGATCAGGGAGTGGCGGCATGTCGCTTGACGCGATCCCCGTACATGTCATCAATACCCCAGCGGCCGAATCCGGCCTGAGCGGCAATGCGCTGCCCTTGTTGCGCGAAATAGCCGAACTGTTGCGCCGCCTGCTCGAAACCGGCGAGAGCGGAACCATTGACCTGTCCGCGTTGCCGTTGACGCCGGCCGATCTGGACTGGCTGCATGACAAACTGGGGGAGGGCGAGATTGCCGTCACCCTGCAGGCCAACGGTGAATCCACCCTCAATGAAACAGCCTGCCCCGGGGTATGGTGGGTGGCGCATCACAACGAAAACGGTGCGCTCACCTCGCAGTTCATCGAGGTGGCATCGGTGCCCGAACTGGTGAAGGCACACCCCAGGGATGTAGAAAACGGATGGGAACGTCTTGAACTAATGATTTCCGACTTCTAAGCTGAATTCGAGCGTTATTGTGTTTCATGTCAGGAGGCAAGCATCATGCAGGGTCCGCTGATCGATTCACTTGTGCGGCAGGGCGTTACCCGCCGCACCTTTCTCAAGTACTGCGCCACGCTGGCCTCGATGATGGCCCTGCCGCCGTCGGCCGGCCTTGCCATGGCCGAGGCGCTGGCGGCGAGCCGGCGTCCCTCGGTGATCTGGCTGCCGTTCCAGGAATGCACCGGCTGCACCGAGTCGATCACGCGCTCGCATTCGCCCACCATTGAGGGCATGATTTTCGACATGATCTCGCTCGACTATCAGGAGACCCTGATGGCGGCGGCGGGCTTCCAGGCCGAGGAAGCGCTGCACAACGCGATGAAGGACAACATGGGCAAGTATCTGCTCATCGTCGACGGCTCGATTCCGCTGGGACTGGACGGTGCCTATTCCTGCATCGGTGGCCGCTCCAACCTGGAGATCCTGAAAGAAGCGGCCGAGGGTGCGGCGGCGATCATCGCCATGGGGTCCTGCGCCTCCTTCGGCGGCATCCCGAAAGCCAATCCGAATCCGACCGGCGCGGTATCGGTGTCCGACATCATCAAGGACAAACCCATCATCAACATCCCGGGCTGCCCGCCGATTCCGGCGGTGATCACCGGCGTGCTGGCGCATTACCTCACCTTCGGCACGTTGCCGGAACTCGACGACAAGAAGCGGCCCAAGGCCTTCTACGGTGAAACGATTCACGACCGCTGCTACCGTCGCCCGTTCTACGACCAGGGCAAGTTCGCCAAGACCTTCGACGACGAGGGCGCGCGGCGGGGCTGGTGTCTGTTCGAACTCGGCTGCAAGGGGCCGGTCACCTACAACGCGTGCGCCACCGAGAAATGGAATGGCGGCACGTCCTGGCCGGTGGAGTCCGGACACGGTTGCCTCGGGTGTTCGGAGCCGGATTTCTGGGATGCCGGCGGCTTCTACAAGGCACTGTCGATGCCGGCCGAC
>JBFHXL010000297.1:0-2299 GCA_041599035.1 Thiobacillus sp.
AGTGGTGCCCTCGATCAGCTTCAGCAGGGCCTGCTGCACCCCCTCGCCCGACACGTCGCGGGTGATCGAGGGATTGTCGGCCTTGCGCGAAATCTTGTCGATTTCGTCAATGTAAACAATGCCCTGCTTGGCCTTGTCGACGTCGTAATCGCATTTCTGCAGCAGTTTCTGGATGATGTTTTCGACATCCTCGCCGACATAACCGGCTTCGGTCAGCGTGGTGGCATCGGCAATCACGAATGGCACGTTCAGAAGACGCGCCAGCGTCTGCGCGAGCAGGGTCTTGCCCGAGCCGGTCGGCCCGATCAGCAGGATGTTGCTCTTGGCCAGTTCAACCTCATTGGCGCCGGCAGCGCTGCTGCCAGTATTATTGCGCAGCCGTTTGTAATGGTTGTACACCGCAACTGCCAGCGATTTTTTTGCCTGGTTCTGACCAATCACGTATTGATCGAGCTTGCCGCTGATTTCATGCGGCGTCGGCAAATCGGTGCTTGCGCCCTTCTGGTTGTCGGCCTGCTGGATTTCCTCGCGGATGATGTCGTTGCACAGTTCGACACATTCATCGCAAATGAATACCGATGGCCCGGCAATCAGCTTGCGCACCTCGTGCTGGCTCTTGCCGCAGAAGGAGCAATAAAGAAGTTTGTCGCTCGAGCCTTTGTCTGCCATTCCCGTTCCTTGCTTAATTGCCGGATGCGTCGATGCGGCTGGTCAGCACCTTGTCGACCAGACCATAGCTCACCGACTGTTCCGCGCTCATGAAGTTGTCGCGATCCGTATCGCGCTCGATCACGTCCAGGCTCTGCCCGGTGTGTTTGGCCAGCATGTCGTTGAGATGCGCCTTCAAATACAGAATTTCCTTGGCATGAATTTCGATATCCGACGCCTGCCCCTGGAAGCCCCCCAGCGGTTGGTGAATCATCATGCGCGAGTTGGGCAGGCTGTAGCGTTTGCCCTTGGCGCCCGCGGTCAGCAGGAACGCGCCCATGCTCGCGGCCTGGCCGATGCACAGGGTGGACACATCCGGCTTGATGAACTGCATCGTGTCGTAGATCGCCAGGCCAGCCGAAACCGAGCCGCCGGGCGAGTTGATATAGAAGTAGATGTCCTTGTCGGGGTTTTCCGATTCCAGGAACAGCATCTGCGCAACCACCAGATTGGCTGTGGCGTCGTTGACCGGGCCGACCAGGAAAATGACCCGTTCCTTGAGCAGGCGCGAGTAGATGTCATACGCACGCTCGCCACGGCCGCTCTGTTCAACGACCATGGGGACCAGGCCCAGACCTTGGGGCTCGAAAGACTGTCTTTCAAAATCTATGTGCATCAGGTACGTCCCATCAGTTCTTCAAAGGAGGTTGCCACATCTTCCACTTGGGCCTGAGCTGCGACCCATGCTACCACATTCTCTTCCAGCGCCAGGGACTCGATCTCCTGCATCCGCTCGGGGCTCTGGTAATACCACTGCACCACCTGTTCCGGCTCTTCGTAGCTCTGCGCCTGTTCCTGGATCAGGCTGCGAATCTGCTCGGGCTGGGCCACCAGCTTGTGCGCCTGCACGATCTCGGCCAGGATCAGCCCCAGGCGCACGCGGCGCTCGGCCTGCCCAGTAAACATATCGGCAGAAAGCTTCATGGTCTGAACCCCGCGTTGCTGCATATCCGCTTCGGTCATGCTGCGCAGACGGTCGGTTTCCATCGCCACCAGGCTCTGCGGCAGGTCCAGCGTGCTTTTCTGCAGCAGCAGGTCCATCGTCTGCTCTTTCAGCTTGGTCTGCACGCGGCGCTTCACTTCACGCTCCAGGTTGGACTTCACTTCGGCCTTGAGTTTCTCGACGTCACCGTCTTCCACCCCCAGCGCCTTGGCGAACTCGGCATCCACCGGCGGCAGAACCGGCGCCTGCACCTCCTTGACCTGCACCTCGAAATGCGCGGCCTTGCCGGCGAGTTCCTTCGCCGCATAGTCGGCCGGGAAGGTCAGGTCGAAGCCCTTGTTATCGCCCGCCTTGAGCCCGACCAGGCTCTGCTCGAAGTCCTTCAGCAGGCGGCCTTCGCCGATGACTGCGGCAAAGTCTTCGCCCTTGCCGCCTTCGAACGCTGCGCCATCAACCGTGCCCTGGTAGTCGAACTTGACCAGATCACCTTCCGCCGCAGCGCGGTCGGCCGATTCGAAGGTGCGGCGCTGCTTCTGCAGCACCTCCAGCGTCTTCATCACATCGGCATCGCCCAGGCTCACCGTGGGGCGGCTGATCTTGCCCGTGCTCAGGTCGTCTATCTTCACTTCGGGATAGACCTCGAAACTG
>JBFHXL010000298.1:0-2287 GCA_041599035.1 Thiobacillus sp.
CCCTGCGCATCATGCGCGAGGAGCAGGCGGGTGAGGCGGGCGGCGTGATGCACTGTTTTACCGAGAGCCTGGCGGTGGCCGAAGCCGCCATCGAGCAGGGCTTTTATATTTCGTTTTCCGGCATTGTCACTTTCAAGAATGCCAAAGCGCTGCGCGACGTGGCCGCGGCCATCCCGCTCGACCGTCTGCTGATCGAAACGGATTCGCCGTACCTGGCGCCGGTTCCGTATCGCGGTCAGACCAACCAGCCGGGCTATGTGATGCACGTGGCAGAGGAAGTCGCCCGTGTCCGGGGAATCACGGCGGAAGCCGTGGGGGAGGCGAGCTCCCGCAATTTCTTCAGGCTGTTTGCGGCAGCCCGACCATAACGCGGCTTACTGGCTAAAGAATGCTTTCACCTTGTCCATGAACGACTGCGCGCGCGGATGGTTGTTGCGCCCGGGGCTCAGGGATTCAAACTCGCGCAGCAGTTCGCGCTGGCGTTCGGACAGGTTCACCGGCGTCTCGATCTGCATGTGGCACAGGAGGTCGCCGGGCGCGTGACTGCGCACGCCCTTGATGCCCTTGCCGCGCAGACGGAACACCTTGCCGGACTGCGTTTCAGCCGGAATCTTGATCTTGGCGTGGCCGTCCAGGGTGGGGATGTCGAGTTCGCCGCCGAGCGCGGCAGCGGCAAAGCTGATCGGCATTTCGCAATGCAGGTCGTCGCCGTCGCGCTTGAATACCGGGTGATCCTTGAGCTGAATCACCACGTAGAGATCGCCTGAGGGGCCCCCGTTGACGCCCGCTTCGCCTTCGCCGCCGAGACGGATGCGATCCCCGCTGTCGACCCCGGCAGGAATCTTGACCGACAGGGTCTTGTGTTTTTTGACGCGGCCTTCGCCGTGACAGGCGGTGCAGGGGTCGGACACCATCTTGCCGCTGCCGCCGCAGCGTGGGCAGGTTTGCTGCACCGAGAAGAAGCCTTGCTGGATCCGGACCTGGCCATGCCCACCGCAGGTGGTGCAGGGGGTGGGCTGGGTGCCGGGCTTGGCGCCGCTGCCGTGACAGGTACCGCATTCTTCCAGCGACGGGATGCGAATCTTGGTTTCGGTGCCGCGCGCGGCTTCTTCGAGCCCGATTTCCAGGTTGTAGCGCAGGTCGGCGCCGCGATAGACGCGGTCGCGGCGGTTGCCGCCCCCGCCGCCGAAAATGTCGCCGAAGATATCCGAGAAGGCATCGGAAAAACCGCCGCCGCCCCCGTAGCCGCCGCCCATGCCGGCCTGCTGGTCGATGCCGGCGTGACCGAACTGGTCGTAGGTGGCGCGTTTGTCTGCGTCGGACAGGACTTCGTACGCCTGCTTGGCTTCCTTGAATTTCTCCTCCGCGCCCTTGTCGTCCGGGTTGCGGTCAGGATGATGCTTCATGGCCAGCTTGCGGTAGGCCTTCTTGATGTCTTCGTCCGAGGCGTTTTTGCTGACGCCGAGGACTTCGTAATAATCGCGTTTGCTCATGGGTGAGGTGTGAGGCGTTAGGGGTGAGGAAGAATAGCGGAGCGAGGCGCGAGGCTGTCGCCTCACGCCTCACCCCTCACGCCTTACTTGTCTTTGACCTCTTCGAACTCGGCATCGACCACATTGTCATCCGCCGCGCCGGCGCCAGCGGAAGCCTCACCCGGCTGCGCCTTGGCCTGCTCGGCCTGCTGCATATGCTCGGCGATCTTGTGGCTGGCGGTGGCCAGCGCATTGGTCTTGGCCTCGATGGTGTCCTTGTCGCCTTCGCGCACGGCGTCTTCGGCTTCCTTGAGGGCAGCCTCGATCGCGGCTTTTTCGTCAGCCGTGACCTTGTCGCCATACTCGGCCAGCGATTTCTTCACCGAGTGGATCATGCCGTCGGCGGCGTTGCGCGCGGTGGCCAGTTCGACCGCCTTGTGGTCTTCGGCGGCATTGGCTTCGGCGTCCTGCACCATGCGCTGGATTTCCTCCTCGGAAAGGCCGGAGCTGGCCTGGATCTTGATCTTGTTTTCCTTGCCGGTGGCCTTGTCCTTGGCCGACACGTGCAGGATGCCGTTGGCGTCGATGTCGAAGGTGACCTCGATCTGCGGCATGCCGCGCGGCGCCGGCGGAATATCGGACAGGTTGAACTGCCCCAGGCTCTTATTGCCCGAGGCGATTTCGCGCTCGCCCTGCAGCACGTGCACGGTCACCGCGCTCTGGTTGTCGTCGGCGGTCGAGAATACCTGCGAGGCCTTGGTCGGAATGGTCGTGTTCTTCGGGATCAGCTTGGTCATCACGCCGCCCAGGGTTTC
>JBFHXL010000299.1:0-2277 GCA_041599035.1 Thiobacillus sp.
CCAGCGGCCAGTCGCGATCCTTTTCCACGGCGTCCATGAAGGCATCGCTGACCTGCACCGACAGGTTGAAATGCCGCAGTACGGCGGGATCACGTTTGGCGTCGACGAAGGCCTCGATATCGGGGTGGTCGCAGCGCAGCGTCGCCATCATCGCGCCGCGCCGCGCGCCGGTCGACAGCAGGGTGGCGCACATCGCATCCCAGATGTGCATGAAGGACACCGGGCCGGAGGCGATGCTGCCGGTCGCCTCGGCGACCATGCCGGCCGGGCGCAGCGTGGAAAAGTCGTAGCCCACGCCGCCGCCGTGCTGCATCGTCAGCGCGCCTTCTTTCAGCGCATCGAATATGTGTTCGAGGTCGTCGGCGATCTCGCCCATGACGAAGCAGTTGAACAGCGTGACCCGGTGTCCGCTGCCGGCACCGGCGAGAATGCGGCCGCCGGGCAGAAAACGAAATCCTTCCAGCAGGCGGTAAAACCGTTCGGCCCACAGCGCGGGGTCTTCAGTTTCCGCGGCGGCAATCGCGTGCGCGACGCGTCGCCAGCTTGCGTGAATATCGGCTTCGCCCGCGGCACGATAGCGCGTCTCCCAGATATGGCGGGAGATGTCCATGCTGAAGGGGGCGGGCTGCGTCATGCTGCACCGACCCGGCTAACGTTTTGAGGCATCATCTGTTTATAGCTGTTTACCTGCCGACCCCTATGGATTCGTTGCACCCTTATTCCGCGCTGACCCCGGACTGCGCACTCGATGCGCTCGACAGCACCGGCATGCAGACAGATGGCCGCCTGCTGGCGCTGAACAGCTACGAGAATCGCGTCTACCAGATGGGCGTGGAGGACGCGGCACCCGTCGTGGTCAAATTCTATCGCCCCGAACGCTGGAGCGACGAAGCCATTCTCGAGGAGCACGCCTATACCGCCGATCTGGCCGCGCGCGAGATCCCGGTGGTCGCGCCGCTGCAGCTGAACGGCGCCACGCTTCACCGTCATGAAGGTTTCCGCTTTGCGGTCTATCCAAAACAGGGCGGGCGCATGCCCGAGTTCGACCGTGCTGGCATCCTGCAAAGGATGGGGCGTTTTCTCGGGCGCATTCATGCGGTCGGCGCGCAGGCCGATTTTGTCCATCGGCCGGTGCTCGACCTTGAAGCCTTTGGCCTGGCCTCGCGCGATTTCCTGCGCGCCGGCAAGTGGCTGCCGCCCGATCTGGTCGCGGCATGGGACAGCGTGGTCGAGCATGCCTTGACCAGTGTGGCATATTGTTACGAACGTGCCGGCACGGTGCGTGCCATTCGATTGCATGGCGATTGCCACGCCGGCAACGTGCTGTGGACCGATGCCGGTCCGCACTTCGTCGATTTCGACGACAGCCGCATGGGGCCGGCGGTGCAGGACCTGTGGATGCTGCTGTCGGGCGAGCGCGAGGCGCAGCAGGCGCAGATGAACGAGATCCTGACGGGCTACGAGGACTTCATGGAATTCGATCCGCGCGAACTTCATCTGGTCGAGGCGCTTAGAACCCTGCGCCTGATCCACTACGCGGCCTGGCTGGCGCGGCGCTGGGACGACCCGGCTTTTCCGGCGGCGTTTCCATGGTTCAATACGCAGCAGTACTGGCAGGCACGCATTCTCGAACTGCGCGAGCAGATTGCGCTGATGGACGAGCCGCCGCTGGTGGCGTGAAACAGGATTTTTATCCGCGAAGAACGCGAAGAAACGCGAAAAAAAGCATCGGGGGTTCCCTTCGCGTTTCTTCGCGTCCTTCGCGGATAACAGGGGTTAAAGAATGTGTGGCATAGCAGGTGAATTCAGGTTTGACGGCACGACGCCCGATGCGGCGGCGATGGCGCGGATGCTGGCAAAGCTGGAACGACGCGGTCCCGATGCCGAAGGCCAGCATGCCGACGGGCCGGTGCGATTGGGACATCGGCGCTTGTCCATCATTGATTTGTCGCCGCGCTCGCACCAGCCGATGCTCGACGCTGCCAGCGGCACCGCGCTGGTGTTCAACGGCACCATCTACAACTATCCCGAGCTGCGCGCCGAACTGATCGAACGGGGTCACGCGTTTCATTCCGACGGCGACACCGAAGTCATTCTGCGCGCCTGGCTGGAATGGGGCGATGCCTGTGTCGAGCGCCTGCATGGCATGTTCGCGTTCGCCATCTGGAATCGCGAAACGCTGTTTCTGGCGCGTGATCGCCTCGGCATCAAGCCCTTGTATTACAGCGAAAACCCGGGGGGCTTCCGCTTCGCCTCCACCCCGCAGGCTCTGCTGGC
>JBFHXL010000300.1:0-2238 GCA_041599035.1 Thiobacillus sp.
CACCGGCGGAACCTTGCAGGATCACCGGCGAATTCACGGCGTCGGCGGCCTGCATGATGGCCTGAACCTGCTCCATGTTGTTGACGTTGAACGCGGGCAAGCCATAGCCGTTCTCGGCGGCATGGTCGAGCAATTGACGAAGGGATATCAGGGCCATTTTCAGTCTCCTAGGTTAAAAAGTGTGCTGCCAAATCAGGATTTTTTCGAGCCGCCCACGCGGACGATTTTCATGGTGTTGGTGCCGCCCGACTGGCCGATGGGCTCGCCGATGGTCAGCAGGATCAGGTCGCCGTCGCGTACCGCGCCGCGCCGCCGCAGCTCTTCCTCGGCTTGCATCAGCAACACGTCGCGCTCCTTGCTGGCGGTTTTCAGGTTGATGGGGTACACACCGCGGAATAGAGTCACTTTTCTACGGGTTTGAACCTCGGGTGTCAAGGCATAGATGGGCACCCGGGTCGACAGGCGGCTCATCCACAGGCAGGTGTTGCCGGATTCGGTCAGGGCGGCAATCGCCTTGATGTTGAGGTGCACCGAGGTGAACACCGACGACATCGCAATCGCTTCATCGGGACGCAGAAAGCTGTGGTCGAGCCGCGCGCCGGAAAAAACGTTCTCGGCTTCCTTTTCCGCTTCCAGGCAGACCCGGTCCATCGCCTGCACCGCTTCGACCGGGTACTGGCCCGCAGCGGTTTCGGCCGACAGCATCACCGCATCGGTACCGTCCAGCACGGCATTGGCGACGTCGGAGACTTCGGCGCGGGTCGGAATCGGGCTGGTGATCATCGACTCCATCATCTGGGTCGCGGTGATCACCACCTTGTTGCGCTCCAGCGCCATGCGGATCATGCGTTTCTGTAGCGCCGGCACCGCAGCGTCGCCGACTTCCACCCCGAGGTCGCCGCGCGCCACCATGATGGCGTCGGACGCTTCGAGAATTTCTTCCAGGTTCTCGATCGCCTCGGTGCGCTCGATCTTGGCGACGAGTTGGCTCTTGCCGCCGGCCGCGCGCAGCAGTTCGCGCGCCTGCCGCATGTCGGCCCCGGAACGCGGAAACGACACCGCCAGGTAATCCGCCTCCAGCGCCGCCGCGGTCTTGATGTCCTCGATGTCCTTGGCCGTCAGCGCGGCTGCCGACAGGCCGCCGCCCTTGCGGTTGATGCCCTTGTTGTTGGACAGCACGCCGCCCTGCACCACGGTGCAGATGATTTCCGTGCCCTTGACCTCTTCCACCCAGAACTCGATGCGGCCATCGTCCAGCAGCAGGGTCACGCCCCGGTTGACGTCGTTCGGCAGCTCTTTGTAATCGAGGCCGACACGATTCTGGTCACCCAGCGAACAGGCCGCGTCGAGGATGAACGTATCACCCTTGGCAAGGACGATCTTGCTGTCCTTGAACTTGCCGATACGGATTTTGGGGCCCTGCAGATCGACCAGCACGCCGACCGCGCGACCACGCGCCCGTGCCAGCGAACGCACCAGTTCGGCGCGGTCGATATGGTCCTGTGCCGTACCGTGGGAAAAATTCAGGCGTACCACGTCCAGCCCGGCTTCCATCATGCGATCCAGTATTTTGGGATCGGAACACGCGGGGCCGAGCGTGGCGACGATTTTGGTTCTACGAATCATAGTTAGGTGAGGCGTTAGGCGTGAGGAGTACGGCGGAAAGTGGGCCGAGGGGTTACGCCTGATGCCTAACCCCTCATGCCTCACCGAGCGGCGTCAGCCCTTCGCGCGCTCCTCCAGAATTGCCACAGCGGGCAGCACCTTGCCTTCCAGGTATTCGAGGAAGGCACCACCGGCGGTGGAGATGTAGCTCACCTTGTCGTAGATGTCGTATTTCTGGATCGCGGCGATGGTGTCGCCGCCACCGGCCAGGGTGAAGGCATTGGTGTTGGCAATCGCATTCGCGATGGTCTTGGTGCCTTCGCCGAACTGGTCGAATTCGAACACGCCGACGGGGCCGTTCCACACCACGGTGCCGGCTTTCATGATGATGTCGGCGAGTTCCTGGGCGCTCTTCGGGCCGATGTCGAAGATCATGTCGTCGTCTGCCACGTCACCGGCGTCCTTCAGCACGGCCGGCTCGTTGGCGTCGAATTTCTTGCCGCACACCACGTCGACGGCGATCGGAATGATGGCGCCGCGCGCGGTCATTTTCTCGATCAGCGCCTGCGCGGTGGGAACGAGATCATCTTCACACAGCGACTTGCCGATGTTCTTGCCGGTTGCCTTGAGGAA
>JBFHXL010000301.1:0-2227 GCA_041599035.1 Thiobacillus sp.
CCCGCGCTGACGAAGCTTCGTCAGCGCGGGGGCGATGTCTGTTCATCAAACCGTCAGCATTCCCCGGTTTAATGCGGTTTCCCCCACTTTCAGGCGTTTCCGGAAGGCCGGCACGAATCGTGCTGGATAGTTTCGTACACACGCACTCAGGAGATGAACATGCTCGAACTCGAACCCGGCAAAGTGTTGAACATCAGCCTCAAAGAGGACGCCAACGGCCGTGATTGCATCAGCCTGTCGCTCCAGGAACAGGATTGCGACCTCAGCCTGACGCCACACCAGGCACGGGTGCTGGCAACCGAAATCATCATGGCTGTCAATCGCGCCGAAGTCCGCAGCAACCTCCGGCACAGCCACAGCATGGTCCGCAGCAAGCCGCCCGCCGACCAGAGGCAGGGGGTATTCCATCAGGGATTTGCGAAACAGATTTAAGGCCAGTCGGCTTCGACTGGACCACGGCAGCATGCAGCCTGGCTGATCTGCCTATAAGCCGCCCCCGCGTTGTCGGAGGCCCGCCATCCATGATAGGGTGGCAGCTAGGCGCGAAGGACTCGTCCTTTCGCGCCTTTTTCTTTATGCCCGCGAGGGTAATTTCATTACTTCCCAGGAATCAGCATGGCCGTCATCGAACTCACCCAGGACAATTTTGAATCCACCATCCAGAATAACGACGTCGTCATCGTCGATTTCTGGGCACCATGGTGTGGCCCCTGCCGCGGTTTTGCGCCGATTTACGAAGCTGCGTCCGAAAAACACGCCAACATCGTCTTCGCCAAGGTCAATACCGAAGTCGAACAGGAACTGGCCGGCTACTTCCAGATTCGCTCCATCCCCACGCTGATGGTGTTCCGCGAACAGGTCATCCTCTTCTCCGAGGCCGGCTCGCTCCCCGCCAGTGCGCTGGACGGCCTGATCGAACAGGTGATGGGGCTGGACATGGCGCAGGTTCACAAGGACATCGCCGAACAACAGGCCAAGGCGCCGGATCAGGCCTGATTCAGCAGGAGTTGCCGCAACAGCGGCAGCGTGATCGGACGCCGTGTTTCCAGACTAAAACGGTCCAGCGCCTCCAACACCCGCAGCAGGCTTTGCATGTCGCGCGCGGTGTGATTCAACAAGTAATCCGCCACCTGGGCTTCCAGCCGGAACCCCAGGTTTTCGGCATGCTGCGCCAGTGCGGCGCTTTTCTCGCTGTCGTTCAGACCATGCAGCTGAAACACCAGCCCCCAGCCCAGCCGGGTCTGCAATTCCGGCATCACCGGCAAATCGGCCGGCGCCACGTTGCCGGCTGCCAGCCACAGCCCGCCCGCTTCGCGCACCCGGTTGAATGCGGCAAACCCGGCATGCTGCTGTGCCGCATCCCAGGTTTCGACCTGATCGGCGATGACGACCGGTGCGGCAACCAGTCCGCTGGCATCCACTGCCAGCCCGCGCGCCCGGCACGCATGCGCCCAGGCCGCCAGCAAATAACTCTTGCCGCTGCCCGGTTCGCCCCACACGTACACCATGCGCTCGCTTGCGCTGCCCTCGAGCATGGCGTGGAGCTGCGCCATCAGCTCGACATTGCGCCCCGCCACGAAACGGGCGAGTTCAGGCTGGGCAGGCGGACGGATATCGAGAAGCAGCTGTTGCATAGGGCCGCAAGGATACGGCACTTGTCCCGCCGGGGGTAGCCGGGAAGAAACCCGGCCCGCGCCATAAAACCCCCGTGCGAGTGGGATGAAAGCGTCTGCCGCACACGGCTATACTTGCGGTTTTCACCCTGCGCCCGAGTCGTTCCGATGAGCCTTGCCTTCCCCGTTTCCGTCAAACCCGTCATCCAGGCGCCGCCCATGGTGGAAGAGATTCTCAGCGACGAAGAAAGAGCTGCGCTCAAGTCGCGCATCAAGGCGCTGATGAAACAGCAGGACGCGGTGCTGGTCGCGCATTACTACACCTCGGCCGACCTGCAGGACCTGGCCGAGGAAACCGGTGGCTGCGTGTCGGATTCGCTGGAAATGGCGCGTTTCGGTCATGCCCATCCGGCGAAGACGCTGATCGTCGCCGGGGTCAAGTTCATGGGCGAGACTGCCAAGATCCTCAATCCGGAAAAGCGCGTCATCATGCCCGACCTCGGTGCCGAATGTTCGCTCGACCTGGCCTGTCCGGCGGATGAGTTTGCCGCGTTCTGCGACGCCCACCCGGATCGGCTCTCGGTCGTCTACGCCAACACCAGCGCGGCGGTAAA
>JBFHXL010000302.1:0-2205 GCA_041599035.1 Thiobacillus sp.
CG
This sequence comes from Thiobacillus sp., assembly GCA_041599035.1. Taxonomy (GTDB): domain Bacteria; phylum Pseudomonadota; class Gammaproteobacteria; order Burkholderiales; family Thiobacillaceae; genus Thiobacillus. The sequence continues at coordinate 3 of JBFHXL010000302.1, forward strand.
TGGATTTTATCGTCATCAATCCGGCGGGCTACACGCACACCAGCATCGCGCTGCGCGATGCACTGGCGGCCACCGCCATTCCGTTCATTGAAGTTCACCTTTCCAACATTTACGCGCGCGAAGCTTTCCGCCACCACTCGTATTTTTCCGACCTTGCCGTCGGCGTGGTGTCCGGGCTGGGCGCGCATGGTTACGAACTGGCGCTGGAATTTGCCCTACGCCACCTCCAAAACAGGACCTCCCATGGATCTCAGAAAACTGAAAAAGCTCATTGACCTGGTCGAAGCATCAGGCATTGCCGAGCTGGAAATCACCGAAGGCGAAGAAAAAGTCCGCATCGCCAAAAGCGTTGCCGGTGCGCCGATGATGATGGCGCACGCGCCCCAGATGATGCACGCCGCCCCGGCTGCGGCGGCGGCAGCGCCTGCTGCCGCGACACCGACCGAAGATGCCGTGCCCGAAGGCCACGTCGTGCGTTCACCCATGGTCGGCACCTTCTACCGCGCACCCGCGCCCGGCGCCAAGAACTTTGCCGAGGTGGGCCAGAGCGTGAATGCCGGCGACACGCTGTGCATCATCGAAGCGATGAAACTGTTGAACGAAATTGAAACGGATCAGGGCGGGGTCATCAAGGCCATCCTGGTCGAAAACGGCCAGCCGGTGGAATACGGCGAACCGCTGTTTGTGATTGGCTAAATTCAAGTGAAGGATGAAGGGGGGAGGGTGAAGGGACGCCGCGCGCATCCCGCCCTTCGCCCTTTACCCTTCCCCTTTCACTGGAATCCCCATGTTTGAAAAAATCCTTATCGCCAATCGCGGCGACCAGCTGCCGCAAGGCAGCGCAGCGACGCAGTCAAACTGCCCAGCAGCCGAAGGCTGCAAGGGCGATTTTGCCGCGAGGGCACCCCATGTTTGAAAAAATTCTGATCGCCAATCGCGGTGAAATCGCCTTGCGCATCCAGCGCGCCTGCCGCGAAATGGGCATCAAGACGGTTGCCGTCTATTCCGAGGCCGACCGCGACGCCAAGTACGTGAAGCTGGCCGACGAGTCGGTCTGCATCGGCCCGGCCTCATCGCTGCAGAGCTACCTCCATGTGCCGTCGATCATCGCCGCCGCCGAAGTCACCGACGCCGCGGCGATCCATCCCGGTTATGGCTTCCTGTCGGAAAACGCCGACTTTGCCGAACGGGTTGAATCGTCCGGCTTCACCTTCATCGGCCCGCGCCCTGACAACATCCGCCTGATGGGTGACAAGGTGGCCGCCAAGCAGGCCATGATCGAGGCCAAGGTGCCGTGCGTGCCGGGTTCGGATGGCGCGCTGTCCGATGACGACGACGAAATCATCAAGACCGCTGCCCACATCGGTTACCCGGTCATCATCAAGGCGGCGGGCGGCGGCGGCGGGCGCGGCATGCGCGTGGTGCACACCGAAGCCGCGCTGCTGAACGCGGTGACCATGACCAAGACCGAGGCCGGCACCGCCTTCGGCAACCCCATGGTCTACATGGAAAAATTCCTGCAGACCCCGCGCCACGTCGAAATCCAGATCCTGGCCGACGAACATGGCAATGCGGTCCATCTGGGCGAGCGCGACTGCTCGATGCAGCGCCGCCACCAGAAAGTGCTGGAAGAAGCGCCCGCGCCCGGGCTCGACCCCAAGCTGCGCGACAAGATCGGGGAACGCTGCGCCGAGGCCTGCCGCAAGATCGGCTACCGCGGCGCCGGCACCTTCGAGTTTCTGTACGAGAACGGCGAGTTCTATTTCATCGAGATGAACACCCGCGTTCAGGTCGAGCACCCGGTGACCGAACTCATCACCGGCATCGACATCGTGCAGACCCAGATCCGCGTTGCCGCCGGCGAACAACTGCCGTTCACGCAAAAGGACATCCGCTTCAAGGGCCATGCCATCGAGTGCCGCATCAACGCCGAGCACCCGAGCACCTTCGTCCCCAGCCCCGGCAAGCTCACCAATTACCATGCGCCTGGCGGTCCCGGCATCCGCGTCGACTCGCACGTCTACCACGGCTACTACGTGCCGCCGCACTACGATTCGATGATCGGCAAGGTCATCGCCTACGGCGACACGCGCGCCCAGGCCATCGCCCGCATGCGCGGCGCGCTGATGGAAATGGTCATCGAGGGCATCCAGAGCAACATTCCCTTGCACCAGGACCTGTTGAACGACGCCGCGTTCATGGC
>JBFHXL010000303.1:0-2194 GCA_041599035.1 Thiobacillus sp.
GCTGGCGCAGCGCACCATCGTCAGTCCGATCAGCGGCATTGTGGCGGAACGCTATTTGTCCAGCGGCGAACGCGTGGAAGACCGCTCGATCGCCCGCATCGTCAGCATCCATCCCCTGCATGTCGAAGTGATGGTGCCCGCCGCAAATTACGGCAAGATCCAGATCGGCATGGTCGCGAATGTAGTGCCGGAGTTGCCGGACACGCCTGCGGTAGAGGCCCGGGTCATCCTGGTCGACAAGCTGATCGACGGGGCCAGCAACACCTTCCGGGTACGGCTTGAACTGCCCAACCCCGACCATGCCATCCCGGCAGGTCCACGCTGCAAGGTAACCTTCGGCGACCAGGCGATCGACAACCCACGCAACGTCAGCACGCTATCGGCCCGTTCACCTACAAAGGCGACCACGCCCAAACCAACGCCTGTCGGCGCCCCACTCGTTGCGCCCAGGACAGCCGCAGCAGACAGCGAGCGCAGTGCGCTGAACGCCCTGGAAAACTGGCGCAAGGCTTGGGAAAGCAAAAATCTGGGGGAATACCTCGCAGCCTACGCTGCAGATTTCCGGGGAGCGAGCGCAAGTCGCGAGGCCTGGATCCGTCAGCGCGAAGCCCGTATCCACAAACCTGGGAGCCTGGAGATCCGCATCAGTGACGCCCAGGTCCAGCCCGTGGCCGGCAACAAGGTCAGCGTGCAATTCAGACAAACCTATCGAGCCAATGGCTATCGGGGCACGACACTCAAGTCGCTGCTGATGGCGCTGGAACAAGGCAAATGGCTCATTCTGGAAGAACGCATCCTGCCTTGACCCTGCATCCGCGGTGAGCCGATAGCATTCCTGTCACATTGCAGGGACACCATCGGTTCCCGTAAATGAACCCAAAGGCTTCCGCCATGTGTCGCGGACACCCTCCGTGTTTCGGGGAATGAGGTCGCCCATCCGGACGCAACCCGCCTTTAATTCACCCTTCCCCCTTGAAATCCCGCCCCCTCGCCCCTACCATTAGCAGTCTCGTATCGAGAGTGCTAACAGCCTCCGGCTGGCTCAACCGTTTATCTCACCCCAGCCGGGTTCAATAAGTCATTGTTTCAATGGAGATTTAGTATGAAAATTCGTCCTCTGCACGACCGTGTGATTGTCAAACGCATGGAAGAAGAGCGCAAGACCGCTTCCGGCATCGTGATCCCCGATGCTGCCACCGAAAAGCCTGACCAGGGCGAAATCATCGCCGTCGGCACCGGTAAAAAAGACGACCAGGGCAAGCTGATTCCGCTGGACGTGAAAGTGGGCGACCGCGTGCTGTTCGGCAAATACGCTGGCCAGACCGTCAAGGTCGACGGCGACGAACTGCTGGTGATGCGCGAAGAAGACATCATGGGTGTGGTTGAGAAGTAATCGCTGCAACGCAAGCACGTACTCACAACACCGTCTCAACCGAATTCATATTAGGAGTTAAACAATGGCTGCAAAAGACGTACGTTTTGGTGATTCCGCCCGTCATCGCATGGTGGCTGGCGTCAATGTTCTGGCTGATGCCGTCAAGGTAACCCTGGGCCCGAAAGGCCGCAATGTGGTGCTCGACCGTTCCTTCGGCGCCCCCACCGTGACCAAGGACGGCGTATCGGTCGCCAAGGAAATCGAGCTGAAGGACAAGCTGGAGAACATGGGCGCGCAGATGGTCAAGGAAGTCGCGTCCAAGACCTCCGACATCGCCGGTGACGGCACCACCACGGCAACCGTGCTGGCCCAGTCGATCGTCAACGAAGGCATGAAGTTCGTTGCCGCCGGCATGAACCCGATGGACCTGAAGCGCGGCATCGACAAGGCTGTCATCGCCATCACCGCTGAACTGAAGAAGATGTCCGTGCCCTGCGCCAGCAGCAAGGAAATCGCCCAGGTCGGCTCCATTTCCGCCAACTCCGATTCCTCGATCGGCGACATCATTGCCGCTGCGATGGACAAGGTCGGCAAGGAAGGCGTGATCTCGGTGGAAGACAGCTCCGGTCTGGAAAACGAGCTCGACGTGGTGGAAGGCATGCAGTTCGACCGTGGCTACCTGTCGCCCTACTTCATCAACAACCCCGACAAGCAGATGGCGCTGCTGGAAGATCCCTTCATCCTGCTGTTCGACAAGAAGATCTCCAACATCCGTGACCTGCTGCCCGTACTGGAGCAAGTGGCCAAGGCCGGCAAGCC
>JBFHXL010000304.1:0-2192 GCA_041599035.1 Thiobacillus sp.
GCAGTTCTTCCTGAAAACCGTTCATCACGCTGAGTACGACGATGAGCGCCATCACGCCCAGCGCAATACCCGCCATGGATACGATGGAGATGAAGGAAATGAAATGGTTGCTGCGCTTGGCGTGGGTATAGCGCAGACCGATCAGAAGTTCAAAGGGAAGCAAAACAGGGCTCGCTAAAAGAATTCTGCGAGTATGCCACAGCTGCCCTACTCGCCCAGCAGATGCAGCACCACGCTACGCGTCTGCGCGGCACGCCGGTGCTCAAACAAATAAACCCCCTGCCAGGTTCCGAGCATCGGCATGCCCTCGGCAACCGGTATCGCCAGGTGGATCTGCGTCAACGCCGCGCGCACATGCGCCGGCATGTCATCCGGCCCCTCCAGCGTATGTTCGTAAATCGGATCGTCTTCGGGAACCAGTCGCGACAGAAAGCGTTCCAGATCGGTCTGCACCGTTGGATCGTAGTTTTCCTGAATCAGCAGGCTCGCTGAAGTATGGCGGAGGTACAGGGTGAGCAGGCCCTGGCTGATTCCGCTCGCCTGAACCCATGCACACACCTCGGAGGTAAAGGCATACAAGCCCTTGCCGCGGGTGGAGAGGGTAATTTCGTTGAAGATCTGGCGCATGACGCCCATTCTAGCGAATCCGCTTTGCTACACTCGGCCCATGTTGTTCATCATTCCCCATCTGTTCCCGCCTGCACGCCTGCTTGAAGCCGCAACGCAGGATTTGCGCCTGCCGGCGCTGGAAACCTTGCTCGCGCGCGGCAGCTATCTAGTCTGCCCCGGAGAGGGTGTGGAAGCTGCCCTGTGCTCGGCTGTGGGCATAGCGCGCCAGCAGGATTGGCCCCTCGCACCGATCACGCTCGAGGCTGATGGCGGAACGTCTGGTGAGGGCTATTGGCTGCGTGCCGACCCGGTGCACCTGCGGGTGATGCGCGACCGCATCGTGCTGGCAGACAGCCGCGCCATTGATTTGACGCGCCAGGAAGCCGATGCGCTGGCCGCTGCGATTGGCCGGCATTTCGGAAGCGAACTGTCGCCGCTACCCCTTGATCCACAGCGTTGGTATCTGCAGTTTTCCCATGCGCCACGCCTGCTCACCACTCCGTTATCCGTCGCGGTGGGGCGCGATATCGATCCGCTGCTGCCGCAAGGTGAAGACGCCATGAAATTCCGGGCCCAATTGAACGAGGTGCAAATGCTGCTGCATGAGCATCCGGTGAATCAGGCGCGGGAAGCACGCGGCGAATTGCCGGTGAATTCGTTATGGCTATGGGGTGGCGGCCGTCAGCCTGAACGGCGCACAAACCGCATAGCCATATATGCGCAGACTTCGCTGGCCCAGGCACTGGCTAGCTTCGCCAATGCGCACATACATGCACTGCCCCCGCATCTGGATGCGCAATTCCTGAAAACGGACGGGGTCGTTTTACTCGATGCGTTGACAGCTGCGGGACAGGTTGGCGATGCCTTCGGCTGGCGCGACGCGCTGCGTGGACTTGAACAGGACCGGTTTGATCCGCTGCTGGACGCGCTGCGGACGATCGGCCCACAAGGCGTACGTCTGCTGGATCCCGTCAACGGCAAGGCATTGAATCTGCGTGCCAGCGACGCCTGGAAAATATGGCGCCGCCCGCAACGCCTCGGAGCGCTGCCGGCCTGAATGCCGGAGAATCCGCCACCTGTCCCGGTTCAGAGCGGCGTTGCCCACAAATCGTGTTCGTCAGCTTCCTCGACGCGCACAGTGAGACGCGTCCCGGGCGCCAGGTCGAACACGCCTTCCAGATACACCACGCCGTCGATTTCCGGCGCATCGGCATGGCTGCGCGCGATTGTGCCCACTTCATCCTCTTCATCAACGATGACCTCGATCTCACGGCCGATCTTGGCGTCGAGCCGGGCGGCCGAGATCTCGGCCTGCACTTCCATGAAGCGCTCCAGCCGTTCTTCCTTGAGATCGTCCGGAACAGCGTCGGGCAAATCATTGGCCGCAGCCCCTTCAACCGGCGAATACGTGAAGCAGCCGACCCGGTCAAGACGCGCCACCTTGAGGAAGGCGAGCAGTTCCTCGAACTCGGCATCGGTCTCGCCGGGAAAACCCACGATAAAGGTCGACCGCAGCGTAAGATCGGGCACGGCGGCACGCCACGACTGGATGCGATCCAGTGTCTTCTCGACCGCACCGGGGC
>JBFHXL010000305.1:0-2185 GCA_041599035.1 Thiobacillus sp.
ACCGCATCCGGCGTTTCCCACCGACATGCAGGCGCAGTTCATGGCGATGAACACCATTGCCGAAGGCGCGGCCAGCGTCACCGAAACCATTTTCGAAAATCGCTTCATGCACGTTCAGGAACTGCGTCGTCTGGGCGCCAACATCGAGGTGTCCGGGCACACTGCGCTGGTGCGCGGCGTGCCGCGGCTGGACGGCGCCATCGTGATGGCCACCGACCTGCGTGCGTCTGCCTGCCTCGTGCTGGCCGGGCTGGTGGCGGCGGGCGAAACTACCATCGAGCGCATTTACCACCTTGATCGCGGCTACGAACGCATCGAGGAAAAACTCACCCAACTGGGCGCACGCATCAAACGCACGCACTGAATCAGATATTAAATATGAGTTACTCCGGCATTACGCTTGCCCTGTCCAAAGGCCGCATCTTTGAAGAAACCCTGCCGCTACTTGCGGCAGCAGGCATCACGCCGTCCGAAAACCCCGAGTCATCGCGCAAGCTCATCATTGGCACCAACCGCGCCGATGTGCGGCTGATCATCGTGCGCGCCAGCGACGTGCCGACCTACGTGCAATATGGCGCGGCCGATCTTGGCATCGCCGGCAAGGACGTGCTCAACGAACACGGCGGCAATGGCCTGTATCAGCCGCTCGACCTGCGGATTGCGCGCTGCAGCATGATGGTAGCGGTACGCGAAGGCTACGACTACGCCAGCAGCGCCAGGCAGGGATCACGTATCCGGGTCGCCACCAAATACGTCAATGCTGCGCGTGACCATTTCGCGTCCAAGGGCGTACATATCGACCTGATCAAGCTCTATGGCTCGATGGAACTGGCCCCGCTGGTGGGCCTGTCCGACGTCATCGTCGACCTGGTTTCAACCGGTGGCACGCTCAAGGCCAATGGCCTGGTGGCGGTCGAACACATCAGTGACATCAGTTCGCGTCTGGTGGTGAATCAGGCTGCGCTCAAGCTCAAGCGCAGCTTGATTCAACCGGTGATTGATGCATTTGCGACGGCAGTTGGCACAGGTGTCGAGGGCTAAATTTGGCCAAGCGGCCTGAAGATGGTGGAAGGAATCAAACAATGCGCCTGACTGACCTGCAAACCCCGGCAATCGCGCAACTTGCGCATGAAATGTCGGGAGAGCGGGCCCAGGTGCGGATTTTGGGCTCCAGACTGGATGATCGTGCACGCGGTGGCGTTCTTGATCTCATACGTGCATTACCCGAGCCGTCGGCCATCCATGTGTTTCTGGCAGCACGATATTCCGTGTGAGCATCAAGCACGCCTTGAAATGGTCGTTTCTGTCAGAGATAGCCTCCAAGGCCATCCAGCCACTCGTCTTTGTTATTCTGGCTCGCCTGCTTACACCAGAAGATTACGGTGTGGTCGCGGCTGCCATTATGGTTATCAGTTTTTCCCAGATATTCTGGGATGCCGGTATGAGCAAGGCCATCATTCAATTTCAGGGTGATCGCACGGCAGCAGCCAATGCTGCGTTCTGGATAAACAATGTGCTCGGCGCGGTGGTTGCCGGGGTGGTGGTGGTTATTTCCGGAATTGTTGCCGACAAGATTTTTCATGACCCCCGGGTGGAACTAGTGCTACAGGTCATGGCGCTGCAGGTGGTCCTTTCCGCGTTGGTTTCAATTCATACGGCTCTGCTGCAGAAGGATATGCGGTTCAAGCACCTGTTCTGGGTGCGACTGGCTACGGTAGTCATTCCAGGGCTAGTTTCTATTCCACTCGCATGGTACGGAATGGGGTATTGGGCGTTGGTCGCTGGAACCCTGGCGGGGCAAGTTATGCAGGTCGCCATTCTCTGGGAAACCAGTCCCTGGAAGCCATGTTTTAGTTTTGATGTAACGATTGCAAAGCAGCTTGCCCGCTTTGGTGGGTGGGTGGCCGCAACAGGGCTATTGGCCTGGTTTTACCTATGGGCCGATTCATTGATTGTTGGCATGTATCTCGGTTCACATGAATTGGGTTTATATCGAACCGGTAATGCGTTTGTGATGATGGTTTTTGGTTTCTTGTTCGGGCCATTGATGCCGGTTTTGTATAGCCATTTCTCAGGGATGCAACATGACCGAGAAAAGATCAGGGAAACTTTATCCAAAGTTATAAAAATAATCACATTCATATCAATTCCATTAGGAGTTTTTATTTTTGCTAACGCCGATTTC
>JBFHXL010000306.1:0-2175 GCA_041599035.1 Thiobacillus sp.
GGTGCAGCGCTGCATTCTCGCCGCCGAAGATCAGGGGATCGCCAGCCTGCTCATCCTCAACAAGGCCGACCTGCCGGAAACATCCGCTGCACGGGAACGCCTGGAGTTGCTCACCCGCATCGGCTATCCGCTGGTCACGCTGTCGGCGCTGACCGACGCGGCACCGCTGCGCCCGGCCCTGCACGACCATACCACGCTGCTGATCGGGCAGTCCGGGATGGGTAAATCGACGCTCATCAATGGCCTGTTTCCGGGCGCGGACGTGGTGACCGCCGCGTATTCCGAAGCGCTCGACAGCGGCCGCCATACCACCACCCACGCCCGCCTGCACCGACTGGACGCCGATTCATCCGTGATCGATTCACCCGGCCTGCAGGAATTTGCGTTGCAGCATCTGGATACCCCCGCCCTGGAGCACGCCTTCGTCGAGTTCCGCCCCTACCTCGGGCAGTGCCGCTTTCGCGACTGCAAGCATGAAACCGAACCGGGTTGCCGGCTCAATGAGGCGGCGGCCACCGGCGACATCGACCCCGCCCGGCTGCGGCTGTTTCAGGTTCTGCGGCGCCTCCGGCACAATGCCGCACAGCGTCTATAACGTAGTCAGCGATCGCACAATGAGGAGTCATCATGAAAACTGCCGTAACCCTGTTGACGCTGCTGTGGCTGGGGCTGGCGGCACCGGTGCAGGCGGCCGGAAAATGGGTGGCCACCCCCTATGCGCCCGCCAAAGCCGTGTTCGAGTTCTATCTGGACGACCCGCAGAAAATCAACAGTGCGCTGTTTTGGATACGCGCGCTGATGAACCCCCTGCTCGACGCGCCGTACAATTATGCGCCCGAGGACCAGAAGATCGTTGTCGTGATCCACGGCACTGAAATCGTGACGGTGGCCAAAAAGAACGAGGCGACATACCAGGAAGCGGTCGAGCGCATGCGTTACTACGCCGGCCTCGGGGTGGCCTTCAAGGTGTGCGGCCAGGCCGCCGAGGATTTTGGCTACGTGGTAAACGACTTCCAGGACTTTATCGAGGTGGTTCCCAACGCCATCACCGAACTGGCGCACTGGCAGCAGCAGGGCCATGCGTTGATCACGCCGCAGATTCTGGACAAGAAGATCAGCATCGAATCCATCCGCTAGCGCGAAGGAGCGTCCCTATTCCGGCCAGTGCTTGATGTAGCGTTTCAGCAGGCTGTTCTCGAAATGGGCTTCCTTGAGGCAGGCGCGTGCCAGGTCATGGAAGGAGAGGATGCCGAACAGTTTGTCATCCTCGAGAATGGGCAGATGGCTGATGTGCGACTTGGTCATGACGTCGCGCGCATAATCCACCGAATCGTCGGCGCCGGCCACCACCGGATCGACCACCATGATGGAGCTGACTTCGGCATCCCTGAGGTCGCTTTTCTGTGTCGCCATCCCCTGCACGATATCGCGCTCGGTCAAAAGCCCGACCATTTTCCCGTTCTGCAGCACCACCAGCGAACCCACGCCGAGCCCAACCAGTTTTTCGACCGCAGCCGCGACCGAATCGGTCGGGGCGATGCTGTAGATATCGGCGCTCTTGAGCGTGAGGATTTCTCGAATCTGCATGGCGGTCTCCGGGGTCGGCCTGGCTACGGCCTGACCAAGGCTGCTTCAACCTGCTCGCGCGTTGCGGCGCCGGCGAGCGCCTCGATCAGCGCCAGCGCAAAGTCCATCGCCGTGCCGGGGCCGCGCGAGGTCAGCACCCTGCCATCCTGCACCACGGTGCCGGCGCTGACGGTCACGCCGGGCAGTGCGTCGAGGAAACCGGGATAGCTGGTCGCCCGCTTGCCGTCGAGCACCCCGGCCGCGGCCAGCACCATCGGCGCGGCACAAATGGCGGCGGTGTATTTATCGGCTGCCGCCATTTTCTGCAGCAGGTCGATGATCCGGGCATCGTCCTTCAGGTGCGCCGCGCCCGGCATGCCGCCCGGCAGCACAACCATGTCGTAGTCATCCTGCAGGGCCACATCCAGCGAGATATCGGGAACCAGTTGCACGCCGCGGCTGGCGGTAACGATGCCCGGTTTGAGCCCTGCCGTCACCACCTCGATGCCGGCACGGCGCAGCAGATCGATGATCGTAACCGCTTCGATTTCTTCGCAGCCGTCCGCCAGTGGAACCAGAACCTTGGCCATGCGTGCTCCCTTCAATCAA
>JBFHXL010000307.1:0-2118 GCA_041599035.1 Thiobacillus sp.
GCAGCATCCGAACGGGGACTTCGTGCTGGAGGCAGGGCGCGTGATCAACTCCGATGTGCCGCTGACGCCGCATCCTGCGCGCTTCACCTTTTCCGGCATTGGGGCGTATCACCGCGCGCTGTTTGCACAGACTGAAGCCGGGGTGAAAGCGCCGCTTGCGCCCTTGTTGCGTCAGGCGATCGATGCCGGGCGGGCCAGCGGCGAACACCATGGCGGGCGCTGGGTCGATGTCGGGACGCCAGAGCGCCTGCAGCAACTTGATGAAAGCTTACGCAACCATGTTTGATGCACAGAACCATATTCAACGCCGCACGCGCCTTGCCGCCACCCTGGGCGACGGCATCGCCATTGTCGCCACGGCGCCGGAGGTGCCGCGCAACCGCGACAGCCATTACCCGTATCGGCACGACAGTTATTTCTACTGGCTGACCGGGTTCAACGAACCCGAGGCAGTGGTGGTCGTGGTGGGCGGCGACACGCCCGAGTCCATTCTGTTCTGCCGCGACAAGGACGAGACACGCGAGATCTGGGACGGCTTTCGCCACGGTCCGGCGGCGGCACAGAAAGACTTCGGTTTCGACGCAGCCTATTCGATCATGGAACTGGATGCCAAACTGCCCGAACTGATGGGCAATCGCGAGCGACTTGCCTATGCGGTTGGGCAGGATCCGGCGTGGGATGCGCGTGTGATCGGCTGGCTCAATGCAGTGCGCGCCAAGTCGCGGCAAGGCGTGATGGCGCCGGGCGAGATCGTCGATGTGCGCCATGCGCTTGATGAAATGCGCCTGATCAAGGATGCGCATGAACTGGCCTTGATGCGCCGTGCTGCAGAAATCTCCACGGGCGCGCATCGTGCCGCCATGCGCATTACCCGGCCCGGCGGCCACGAATACGAGGTCGAGGCGGAACTGCTGTCCGCTTTTCGTCGCGGCGGCGCCGAGGCACCTGCTTACAATTCCATCGTTGCGAGTGGCGCCAACGCCTGTGTGCTGCACTACGTTTTCAACAACAAGCCGCTGCGCGATGGCGATCTGATCCTGATCGATGCGGCCGCCGAGTTCGGCAGCTATGCGGCCGACATCACCCGCACCTTTCCGGTCAACGGCCGCTTCTCGGCGGCGCAGAAGGATGTCTACGAACTGGTACTGGCAGCACAGATTGCGGCCATCGGCGAAGTGCGTCCGGGCAGTACCTGGAATGCGCCGCATGATGCAGCGGTGCGGGTGCTGACGCAGGGCATGGTCGACCTGAAGTTGCTCGAGGGCAGTGTGGATGGCTTGATCGAATCCGGCGCCTACAATCGTTTTTACATGCACAAAACGGGGCACTGGCTGGGGCTTGACGTGCACGACGCCGGTGAATACAAGCTCAATGGCGAATGGCGGCCGCTGCAGGCAGGCATGACGCTGACGGTCGAACCCGGTCTGTATATCCGCCCGGCGGACGACGTGCCGGAAGCGCTGTGGAACATCGGCATCCGCATCGAGGACGATGTGGCCGTGACCGAATCCGGCTGCGAGGTGCTGACCTCTCCCCCCAAATCGGTCGCCGAGATCGAGGAATGGATGCAACAGTGAGCAGCGTTTTGATCGTTGGTGCCGGCCCGGTGGGCGCGGTGTGCGCGCTGGCCTTGCAGCAGCAGGGCATCGCGGCGCAGGTGCTGGAGGCACAAGCAGCCGATGCACGCGCCGACACGCGCATCCTGGCCCTGTCGCATGGTTCGCGCCTGATTCTCGAGCGCCTGGGCGTGTGGGATCGACTCAAGGGCGTGACGCCCATCACACGTATTCATATTTCACAGCGCGGTGCGCTGGGGGTGGCGCGCCTGTCGGCTGAAGAGGTCAAGGTGCCGGCGCTGGGGTATGTGCTGCCCTACGCCACGTTGACCGCAGCGCTGAAGCAGGCGTTGGCCGATGCCGGGATTGCGGTCGAGTATGGCGTGGCGGTGGAACGCATCGAATCCGATGTCAGCGCGGCCACGCTGCATACCGTGACCGGCCGCAGCGTATCGGCACCGCTGGTGGTGGTGGCTGACGGCGGACGCGGGGAATCCGCGCCGGACCCGAAAATTTCACGCGATTACGCGCAGATGGCGGTGGTGTGCGAAGTGCAGACCGA
>JBFHXL010000308.1:0-2108 GCA_041599035.1 Thiobacillus sp.
CCGATGAAGATGGTGCCGAGCACCAGAAAGATCAGCACCAGCGGCGGGATCAGCGTGGTGAATACACGCAGCAGCAGGGCCGAGCCGCGCAGGGTGCGCGCGCTGGCCGGCATGGCAGGCGCGGCGTGAGGCCTGATGAGGGTCACGACAAAAACGTAGGCCAGGTACAAGCCAACCAGGATCAGGCCGGGCAGCAGCGCGCCCTTGTACATGTCGCCGACCGAGACACTGAGCTGGTCGGCCAGCACGATCAGCACGATGGAGGGCGGCACGATCTGCGCCAGCGTGCCGGAGGCGGCGATGACGCCGGTGGCCAGCCGTTTATCGTAGCCGTAGCGCAGCATCACCGGCAGCGAAATCAGGCCCATGGCGATGACGGTGGCAGCAACCACGCCGGTGGTGGCTGCAAGCAGGCCACCGACCAGAATGACCGCATAGGCGAGGCCGCCGCGTATCGACCCGAACAGCTGGCCGATGGTGTCGAGCAGGTCTTCGGCCATGCCGGAGCGTTCGAGGATCAGGCCCATGAAGGCGAAAAAGGGGATCGCCAGCAGCGTGGGGTTGGCGACGATGCCATAGACGCGTTCGGGCAGCGCCTGCAGCAGCGAGAAATCGAACAGGCCGGAAGCGATACCGATCCCGGCGAACAGCAGGCCGTTGGCCGCGAGCGCGAACGCCACCGGGTAGCCCAGCAGCAGGAACACCACCAGTCCTGCAAACATCAGCGGCGCCATGAGGTCGAGTAGCGTGGCGTCCATCACACGTCCTCTTCGGGCGCTTCGCGCGGAAGCACCAGATGTCCGCTCAGCACGCCGATTCGCTTGATGACTTCGGCCAGCCCCTGCAATGCGAGCAGGGCAAATCCGATCGGCAGCAGCAGCTTCACCGGCCAGCGCACCAGTCCGCCCGCATCGGGCGACATTTCCTGCGTCACCCAGGCATCCATGAAGATGGGCCACGCCAGCCACGCCAGCAGCCCGGCCATCGGCAGCAGAAACAGCAGTCCGCCGAGGAGATCGATCCAGGCCTGCCCGCGCTCACCCAGGCGGTTGTAGAAAATGTCGATGCGCACATGGCCGTTGTGCTTGAGCGTATAGCCCGCCGTCAGCAGGAACATCGCGCCGAACAGATACCACTGGATTTCCAGCCAGGCGTTCGAGCTTTCGTCCAGCGCATAGCGGGCCAGCGCGTTGCCCGCCGAAATGAGCGTGGCGACGAGCACCAGCCAGATCGCCATGCGGCCGACCCGTTCGGTCAGCGCGTCGATCAGGCGGGCGAGGGTGAGCAGGGCTTTCATGCGAAAAAACCTTTTTTATCCGCGAAGGACGCGAAGGAACGCGAAGAAAAGCCAGGAAGAATAATGATCCCCTGTGGTTTACTTCGCGCCACTTCGCGTCCTTCGCGGATCAAGCTTTTTTGTTTTGCCATCACAGCGCCCCCGCCTCGCGCAGGAATTCGGCCATGCGCTCGGCGACCTGTCGGTAACCGGCAGCATTGGCGTGGATGGGATCGGATTTGAGGCGATTGTCCTTCAACACTTCGTTGAACGCATCGCGTTCCAACGGCAGCTGCATGTCTTCGGCGATTCGTGTGTAGAAGTCCGGCGCGCCGCCAAACAGCTTTGGTGCGGGCACGCCGATCAGCACCACGTTGGCGCCGCTGGCGCGGATGGTCTGCACCAGCAGGCGCAGGTTGTTTTCGGTGCTGGACTCGGGCAGCTTTCTCAGCATGTCGTTGCCGCCCAGACACAGCAGCACCAGTCGCGGCCTGTATTCGGCCAGCACCGCCGGCAGGCGCTGCAAACCTGAAGTCGTGGTGTCGCCGGGCACGCCGGCATTGATCACGGTGCGGCTGGTAAGCGAAGCCAGCACGGCGGGATAGGCGGTCGTTTCACTCGCGCCGGTGCCGTGGGTGAGGCTGTCGCCAAAGGCGACGATGACGTCGTGCGATCCGAGTTTGGGCAGCGTCGGCGCGCGCTCGCACGCGGCGAGCAGCAGGGATATGCAAACCGCGAAGAAAAAGCGGCGTGCGATGGGCATATCAGTTGCCTGCCACCGTCATCTTGTCGATCAGGATCGAGCCGACCTGCTTGGAACTGCGGCGCTCGA
>JBFHXL010000309.1:0-2083 GCA_041599035.1 Thiobacillus sp.
ATTTTCAGCCTGCGCCGCCCCGATGTCTGGCCGGTTGATGACATCGGCCTGCAGAAAGCCGTTGCCCTGCATTACCTGGGCAATGAGCGGCCCACCCCCAAGGCGCTGCGCCAGCATGGCGAGCGTCATGCCCCCTGGCGCACGGTCGCTACCTGGTATCTGTGGCGCAGCCTCGATCCGGCGGTGGTGCAGTATTGATTACGGGTTTTGCCGCTCGCATGGGCAGAATGGCCGCAAAGCGGAATCCGTTTAAAATAGCCAAGGTGACATCCCGGGCCTCAAAGTCATGAGTGCCTGTTGGCTTTATCCTTCTACCATCCTGGTCATTCCACTTGAAACCCTCCGAAATACGCCAACCCGAGTTACTGGCCCCCGCCGGCTCGCAAACCATGCTGGAAACGGCGCTCGCCTTCGGCGCCGATGCGGTGTACGCCGGCCAGCCGCGCTACAGCCTGCGCGTCCGCAACAACAGTTTTCGTGACGAAGTGGCGTTGGGTGCCGGTATCGAATACGCACACAGCCGGGGCAAGCAGTTCTATGTCGTCAGCAACATCTTCCCGCACAACAGCAAACTGAAAACCTACCTGGCGGACATGGCGCCGGTCATCGCGCTCAAGCCGGACGCGCTGATCATGGCCGACCCAGGCCTGATCGACATGATTCGCGAAACCTGGCCCGACATGCCTATTCACCTGTCGGTGCAGGCCAACACCGTCAACTATGCGGCGGTGCGCTTCTGGAAAAAACTCGGCATCCGCCGCGTCATCCTGTCGCGTGAACTCTCGCTCGATCAGGTCGCCGAGATCCGCCAGGAATGCCCGGACATGGAGCTGGAAGTCTTCGTGCATGGCGCGCTGTGCATCGCCTATTCCGGCCGCTGCCTGCTCTCCGGCTATTTCAACCACCGTGATCCCAACCAGGGTGCGTGCACCAACTCGTGCCGCTGGGAGTACAACACCCACTCCGCCCAGGTCGCGCCGGATGGCGACGTGTACCTGCTGGAAGAACAGAAACGCGCCGGCAGCTACATGCCGATCGAAGAGGACGAGCACGGTACCTACATCCTCAACTCGAAAGACCTGCGCGCCATCGAACATGTGCAGCGGCTGACGGAAATCGGCATCGACTCACTCAAGATCGAAGGCCGCACCAAGTCGCCTTACTACGTGGCGCGCACCTGCCAGACCTATCGCCAGGCGATAGACGATGCCGTCGCCGGCCGTCCGCTCGATCCGACCTTGCTGCGCGAACTCGATGGCCTGGCCAACCGGGGGTATACCGGCGGTTTCTACGAACGCCACCCGGATCGCGAATACCAGAGCTACCTGAGCAGTCATTCCGAATCGGACCGCAGCCTGTATGTGGGCGATGTCGTGGCGTATGACGCGGAAGGTCTGGCCGAGATTGACGTGAAGAACCGGTTTGCGGTCGGCGACCGCATCGAAGTCATCCATCCCAGGGGCAATCTGGAGCTGACGCTGCCCAGCATGCAGGGCAAGGACCGCAGCCCGGTCAGTGTTGCGCCGGGGAGCGGCCATCGTGTCAGCATTTCCCTGCCGGCGGGCTATGAGGGCGCATTCATTGCGCGTTTTGTTGCCGAATCCGACAGGCCGGTCACCGATTCGGCCCTGCCGTCGGGCTGACGTGTTTCGTTGACAGACCCGCCCTGGTTTTAACGAATACGCTGGTTTTCGCCCGGCGGCAGCGTCCGCGCCGCCACCCAGCACGTCACCTCACGCGCGCCCGCGCGTTTTAACGTCGCTGCCAGTTCGTCGAGACTGGTGCCGGTGGTCATGACATCGTCGACCAGCGCAATGTGCCGGTCTTTAACTGCGTCTGAACAGGTGAACGCGCCGCGCACATTGCGGCGTCGGGCATTGTGCTTGAGCCCCATCTGTGGCGGGGTGTCACGGATGCGCTGGCAACTGCGGGTGTCGAGCGGCAAAGCCAGCTGTTTGGCTACGACGCGGGCAATTTCCGTGGCGTGGTTGAAGCCGCGTTCGCGGATGCGCCTGGCATGCAGCGGCATGGCCATCAGGCAGTCGGGACGCGGGCTGGATGCGGCGGCGCGCACCAGGCACTC
>JBFHXL010000310.1:0-2056 GCA_041599035.1 Thiobacillus sp.
GCGGCCGGTCGAGATAGAAGCGTGGGGCAGACATCTTGCTATTATGCAGCGGATATTCTGTGTTTTTGCGGAGGGTGTGCCATGGTTTCCCTTACCACCCCGGTGTGCGATTTTGGCTGGAAAGCCCCTGATTTCAGCCTGTTCGGCGTCGACGGCAAGGTCTGGTCCTTGCGCGATGCAATGGGACCGAATGGCCTGCTGGTGATGTTCATCTGCAACCATTGCCCGTATGTGAAGGCCATCCGCCCGCGTCTGGTGCGTGATCTGGCCGAACTCAAGGCGCATGGCATTCACGCCATTGCCATCATGTCGAACGATCCGACCGAATATGCCGAAGACTCCTTCGACAACATGAAGACAGTGGCGGCCGAATTCAATTTCCCGTTCCCCTACGTGCTCGACGAAACGCAGCAGGTCGCCAAGGCGTATGGAGCCGTGTGCACCCCGGATTTTTTCGGGTTCAATCGTGAGGGTGAGCTGCAGTACCGTGGCCACTTCGACGCATCGCGCAAGGACACCGCGCCGGAAGACGCGCGCCGCGACCTGTTCGAGGCGATGAAGGAAATCGCCGCCACCGGACGCGGCCCGGTCGAGCAGATTCCCAGCATGGGCTGTTCGATCAAATGGAAGGAGCAGTGACATGGTAGAGCGCCATCAGCACTGGGAGACGGTGTACGGCAACAAGGCAACCGATCAGGTGAGCTGGTTTCAGCCGCATGCGGCGTCATCCCTGCGCCTGATTACGGATTGCACGAATACGGACGCCCACGTCATCGATGTCGGCGGCGGCGCATCGGTGCTGGTGGATGACCTGCTGGATGCGGGTTACCGCAATCTGACCGTGCTGGATCTGGCCCAATCGGCGCTGGCGGCAAGCCAGGCGCGCCTGGGCGAACGGGCGCAGCCGGTGCGCTGGCTGGTCGGAGATGTCACCGCGGTCGACCTGCCCGCCGCACAGTACGATGTCTGGCATGATCGTGCGGTATTTCACTTTCTGACCGACCCGGCCGATCGGGCACGCTACGTCGCGCAGGTACTGAAGAGCGTCAAACCCGGCGGGCATGTGATCGTTGCCACGTTTGGCCCCGGCGGCCCGCTGCAGTGCTCGGGGCTGGATGTGGTGCGCTATGCGCCCGACGCCTTGCACGCCGAATTTGGCGCGCCGTTCCAGTTGCTGAAACACGAAACCGAAATTCACCACACCCCGGCGGGCAAGGAGCAGGAATTTGTGTATTGTTATTGCGTGCGTGTCTGACCATGCTTGAACAGGTCAAGACCCTGGTCCGGGAAGTTGCGCAGCGCGAGGTGACGCCGCGCTTTCTCAAGGTGAAGCACAGCCACAAGGCGGATGGCAGCCTGTTTACCGAGGCCGATGCGGAAACGCAGGCGGCGCTGGAGGCAGCGCTCCCGAAAATAAAAAACGTGCCGGTGCTGGGCGAGGAAATGACCGAACGGCAGCAGCACGATGCCTGGGATGCGGGGCGTGACGGCCTCTGGTGCGTCGACCCGATCGACGGCACCTCCAATTTTGTCGCCGGCGTGCCGTATTTTGCCGTGTCGGTGGCCTATCTCTACAAGGGTGAGCGCCAGCTGGGTGTGATTTACGACCCGATTGCGGACGAGATGTTTTCGGCCGAACGCGGGCGTGGCGCGCATCTGAACGGCGAGCCGCTGCCCCTGCGGGCGCCCGCCAGCGAATTGCGGCGCGCGCTTGCGGGGGTGGAGATGAAGCGCATCGACCGCGAACTGGCGGGCCGGCTGGCGTCATGGCCGCCCTATGCGTCGCAGCGCAATTTCGGCGCCTCGACGCTGGACTGGTGCTACACCGCCGCCGGGCGTTTCGATATCTATGTTCATGGCGGGCAGAAGCTGTGGGATTACGCAGCGGGTGCGCTGATCCTGGAAGAGGCGGGCGGGCAGTTGTCCAGCCTGTCCGGCAGCTTCGATATCGCCAACATCTGGGAGCGCTCGGTCGTGGCCTCGGCCAGCCCCGAACTGTTCAGGCTCTGGCGCGACTGGTTGAAAGCGGCGGGCGCATAAGCCGCCGCAGCGGGCA
>JBFHXL010000311.1:0-2039 GCA_041599035.1 Thiobacillus sp.
ACCTTGCCGAGCGTGGTCAGATCGGGGCGGATGCCGAGCAGCTTTTGCGCACAGCCGAGATCGACGCGAAAGCCGGTCATCACTTCATCAAAAATCAGCAGCGCGCCGGAGGCGTCACACAGGCGGCGCATCGCAGCCATGAATTCGGCCGTGGGCTTGACCAGATTCATGTTGCCGGCGAATGGCTCGACGATGATGCAGGCGATTTCGGTGCCGAGTTCGGCAAAGGTGCGTTCCAGTCCGGCGACATCGTTGTAGTCCAGCACCAGCGTCTGTGCGGCGGTTTCGGCCGGTACGCCAGCCGAGGTGGGGTTGCCGAAGGTGAGCGCGCCGGAGCCGGCTTTCACCAGCAGAAAGTCGGCGTGTCCGTGGTAGCAGCCTTCGAACTTGACGATCTTGCTGCGTCCGGTGAAACCGCGCGCCAGACGGATCGCGCTCATGGTGGCTTCGGTGCCGGACGATACCAGTCGGACTTTTTCGATGCTCGGCACCAGCCGGGTGATCAGTTCGGCGATTTCCAGCTCGCCGGCCGATGGTGCGCCGAACGACAACCCGCGTGCAGCGGCATCCTGTACCGCTTTCACCGTGCCGGGGTGGGCGTGGCCGAGGATGGCCGGCCCCCACGAACCGACATAGTCGATGTACTCGCGGCCATCCGCATCCCATACACGCGCGCCTTGGGCGTGATCGAAGAATACCGGTGTGCCGCCGACGCCCTTGAAGGCGCGAACGGGCGAATTGACGCCACCGGGAATGACTTTTTGCGATTGTTCAAACAGGGTTTCGTTGCGATTCATGATTCATGTCTCATTGTTCGGGTTCAGCTTCAAACAGGTGGTTCAGGTCGTGTGCGGCGGCGCGGATGTCGGGTGCATCAAACAGGGCCGACAGCACGGCCAGACTGTCGGCCCCTGCCTCCAGCAATTGCGGTGCATTGGCCAGGGTGATGCCGCCGATGGCGACAATCGGGAGATGAATGGCGGGTGTGGCAGCGCGCAATAACGCGACATCCGCCCGCGCGGCAGCCGGTTTGGTGGGGGAGGGGAAGAAACTGCCAAAGGCAACGTAGTCCGCACCCGCCGCCTGCGCTGCCACGGCCAGGTCAAGGCTTTGGTAGCACGATGCGCCGATCAGCTTGCCCTTGCCGAGAATGATGCGTGCCTCGCGCACGCTGCCATCGTCGCGCCCCAGGTGGACACCGTCGGCATCGCACAGATCGGCCAGCCGCAGATCGTCGTTGATGATCAGCGGCACGCCAAACTGGTGGCACAACGTGGCGAGTTCGCTGGCCTGTTCATGGCGGCGCGCAACATCGGCAGATTTGTCGCGGTATTGCACGGCAGCCACGCCGCCGACCAGCGCAGCTTCGATTTGCTCCAGCAAATGCCCGGTATCGGCCGTTTCGAAGGTGATGGCGTAAATGCCGCCCGGAAAATCAGACATGGCGGCAGTCAGGCATTGCCTTCTGTCTGCGCATCCTGCGCCCAGAAAAACCGCTCGGGAATGTATTGTCCCATGCCGGGCCGGAAGGCGGCCTTGAGCGTTTCATAG
Organism: Thiobacillus sp.; assembly: GCA_041599035.1. GTDB lineage: Bacteria > Pseudomonadota > Gammaproteobacteria > Burkholderiales > Thiobacillaceae > Thiobacillus. The sequence goes on from JBFHXL010000311.1 coordinate 1,552, forward strand.
GTGAAATTCTGCGCTTCCCGCACCGCGCTCGGCACGTCATTGCCATACGCCAGGGTGGCGGCGATGGCCGAGGCCAGGGTGCAGCCGGAGCCGTGATAGCTGCCGGGCAGGCGATCCCAGGCATCGGTTTGCACATGGCCGTCGATGTTATAGAGACTGTTCAGCACGCGCGGGGTGGTTTCGTGGGTGCCGGTGACAAGCACGTATTCGCAGCCGAGATCGACCAGATGCCTGGCGCAGGCGGCCAGGTCCATGTCGTCCTCGTCCGATTCGAACAGCGCCAGACGGCGCGCCTCGTGGCTGTTCGGGGTGAGGATGCTGGTCTGCGGGATCAGCAGGTCACGCATCGCCGCGATCATATCGTCGGTGGCAAGCTCGTCGCCGCGTCCGGAGGACAGCACCGGATCGAGCACGACCGGGATATCGGGGTAATCCGCGAGTATTTCGGCGATGACCGCAATGGATTCCGGGCTGCCCAGCATGCCCAG
>JBFHXL010000312.1:0-2000 GCA_041599035.1 Thiobacillus sp.
ACTGTAGGCAGCCGCGTGCTCGCGTGTGCCTAGCGTGACAGCCTCCGCTGTAGCCTTGAGCGTGGTCACACGGCTCGACAGGCGAACTTCGCCGCCCAACTCGATCAGGCGCGCAGCGGCGGGTGCGGGAAAGAGGGCGCTGAGATCGTGGCGCGGCAGCAATAGATCGCTGTGGCGGTTGCGCCCGCCGAAGGTCGCGCGAAGCACGTCACGGAACACGGCGGCACTGGCTGTTTCCGGTGGCGTGTTCAGGGCGGAAACGCACAGCGGGTGCCACAGCAGGGCGCGGAGTTTTTCAGGCTGGGTGTGGGTAAGCTGCGCGACGGTTGAACGATCAAGCGGTTTGGTGTCGCGCAGCAGCGTATGCGCCCACTGCACGGCGGCCAGTTTCTCGCGCCAGGTCAATCCGCGGGCACCGAGCAGTCCCGCCAGCACATGCAGCGGTGCGGGCAGGCGCGGGCAGGCAAGGCTGAAGTCCGGCGGCTGGCTGAGGGTGAGCGGAAGGCGCAATAAATCCGTGTCTTGCATGCCGGGATGCAGGCGTTCGATCAGCTGCAGCGTCTGCGCATAGGCGCCGAGCAGAATATGCTGGCCATTGTCGAGCGGCTGTCCCTCGAGTTCGACTGCGCGTGCGCGGCCGCCCAATGTGCGGCTGGATTCGTACAGCGTGACGCGGACACCCGCTTCCGCCAGCGTCAGGGCAGCGGCGCAGCCGGCCCAGCCGCCGCCGATGACTGCGATGCGGGGCGGGTTGAATGCAGGTTTCACGGAAACAGCCAGGTTTTGGCGGCCAGCCACACTTTGCGTACCGGCGTCAGGGCCACGCGTGCGCGCAGTACGGGGAAACCGGCATGCCGGATTTCATTGAGCAGGGTGCGATAAATCGAAGCCATGACCAGCCCCGGGCGCTGCACACGGCGTGCACTGGCGGGCAAGCTGGCGAGTGCCTGGTCGTAGCAGGCCGCCGCGCGCTCGAACTGAAACTGCATCAGCGCCTGAAACTCGGGTGTGTCCACGCCATCGAGAATGTCGGCCTCGCGCACATTGAAACGGGCCAGTTCGTCCTGCGGCAGGTAAATCCGGCCGCGCCGCGCGTCCTCGCCGACGTCGCGGATGATGTTGGTGAGCTGGAACGCCAGACCCAGTTCGTGCGCATAGCGGCGAACTGCACGGTCGTCCTTGCAGCGCGGCCCCCCGAAAATGGCCGCCGCAACTTCGCCCACCACGCCTGCCACGCGGTAGCAGTACAAGTTGAGCGACTTGAAATCGGGGTAGCGCAGATTGTCCAGATCCATCGCCATGCCGTCGACGATTTCCAGCAGCAGGGCCGGGGCAATGTTGCGGCCCTGCGGCGTGTCGAACAGGGCGCGGGTCACCGGGTGTTGCGCCACGCCGGCCGCGAAGCGCCCGATTTCCTCGCGCCACCAGTTAAGCTTGGCCGCGGCAACCTGGCGTTCGTGGCATTCGTCGACGACGTCGTCGAGTTCGCGGCACAGCGCGTAAAACGCCGTGATCGCGCGCCGCGTGTCCTGCGGCAGGAAGACGAAGCTGTAATAAAAACTGGAGCCGCTGGCGGCAGCGCGTTCCTGGCAATGCTGATGGATATCCATGGTCAAAAGAGTCCTCGCCCCAGCATGATGATCCAGTCTTTTTGGGTGAGCAGCGGGCGGTTGTGAAACACGCAGCCGGGGTCGGCATGCAGCTTGCGCAGAATGGTTTCGCCGCCGAGGATGGTGACGCGCAATTCCAGCCCGATGCGGCCCTTGAGCAGCCGGCCGAGCGGCGCGCCGGCCTGCAGCAGCTTGCGGGTACGCTCGATCTGCTTTTGCATCATCGCGTGCCACATGCCGCGCGTGTCGCCCTGGGCGATCTGGGCCTCGCTGACGTGGCTCGCCGCCAGCTCGTCCTGCGGCAGGTAGACGCGGTCTTTCCGGTAATCGACGGCGATATCCTGCAAAAAATTGATGAGCTGGAGGCTGCTGCAGATGGCGTCCGAATAC
>JBFHXL010000313.1:0-1986 GCA_041599035.1 Thiobacillus sp.
CAGCACGAAGCCGTGTTCCATGCAGAACGCGACCATTTCGTCGATTTCGTCGTCGTTGGTGCCGCGCAAGGCCACCATGTTGAGCTTGATCGGCGCAAAGCCGACGGACTTCGCGACGGTCAGGCCGTTCATCACCTTGGCGAGCACATCGCGGCCGTTGATTTTTTCCACCCGTGCCTGCTGCAGCGAATCGAGGCTGACGTTGAGTCGGGTGACGCCGGCGTCCTTCAGGGCCTGCGCGTGTTTGTCGAGCTGGGTGGCGTTGGTCGACAGCGACAGGTCGTCGACGCCGGGCAGGGCGGCGATGCGCCGGGACAGGCCGACGATGTCGCGGCGCAACAGGGGCTCGCCGCCGGTCATGCGGATGCGGCTTACGCCCAAGCGGGCAAACGCACCGATCAGGCGTTCGATTTCGTCAAAGCTGAGCCAGTGCTCGGGTTCTTCGAAGCCCTTGAAGCCTTCCGGGATGCAGTAGCTGCAGCGCAGATCGCACCGATCGGTGACGGACAATCGCACGTAATCGATGCGGCGGCTGAATTGATCGGTGAGCACGGGCGAGGTCATGATGTGATCAGTGGTTGGCAAGCACGGGTTATATATGGAAAAATATAACCTAATAATTCCATCCAGGCTAGCCGGTCTGATCAGGCAAACATGAAAATATTCGGTATTGCAGGCTTTAGCGGCAGCGGCAAAACCACGCTGATCGAGCGGGTACTGCCGCAGCTGGCCGCGCACGGGCTGAGGGTGGGGGTGATCAAGCATACCCACCATGATTTCGACATTGACCGGCCCGGCAAGGACAGCTGGCGTGCGCGCGAGGCGGGTGCGGCGGCGGTGCTGCTGGCGTCGGATCACCGCACGGCGGTGCTGACCGAGCATCGCGACAGCCCGCCGGCGCTGGATGAACTGCTGGCCCGGCTGCCGCCGTGCGATCTGGTATTGATTGAAGGCTACAAGCGCGAGCCCATCCCGAAACTGGAAGTGCATCGCGCCGCAACCGGCAAGCCCTGGCTGTTTCCGGACGACACGCATATTCTGGCAGTGGCGTCCGACGTCCAGGCGCCGGATAATTTCCCCCGCATCGACATCGATGCCATTCCGCTTATCACTGACTTTATTCTGAACCATGCTCTCAGCCACCCAACTGCTTGAAAACCTGCTCGACCGCGCACGCGGCGTGAACAGAATCGAAACCGTCGCCATCACCGCGGCGCTCGGGCGCGTTCTCGCCGCGCCGCAAACCTCAGCGATCAGCGTGCCGCCGCTCGACAACAGCGCGATGGATGGCTATGCCGTGCGGCTGGCGGACGTGCCCCGTGTCGGCAGCCGGCTGCCGGTGTCGCAGCGCATTCTGGCGGGCACAGTGGGGCAGCCGCTCGCGGCCGGAACGGCGGCGCGCATCTTCACCGGGGCGCCGGTGCCGGCGGGCGCCGATGCGGTGCTGATGCAGGAAGACTGCACCGCCGAAGACGAAGCGGTGGTGATCAACAAGCTGCCGCGACCGGGCGAAAACATCCGCCGTGCCGGCGAGGACATCCAGGCCGGCGCACATATTCTTGCCGCCGGCACCCGCCTGGGCGCGGCGGAAATGGGGCTGGCGGCGTCGGTCGGCCTGGCCGAGGTGCCTGTACTCAGACGCCTGAAAGTGGCGTGCTTTTTTACCGGGGACGAACTGGTGACGCCGGGAACAGCGCTGGCGCCCGGCCAGATCTACAACTCCAACCGCTATACGCTTACCGGCCTGATCAGGGACCTGGGGTGCGAGCTGATCGATCTCGGTATCGTGCCCGACACGCTGGAAGCGACCGAGTCTGCGCTGGCGGGTGCTGCCAGTATTGCCGATGTGGTCATCACCAGCGGTGGGGTGTCGGTGGGCGAGGCAGACTACGTGAAAACGGCGGTTGAAAAACTGGGCCGCGTCGAGATGTGGAAAGTGGCGATGAAGCCCGGCAAGCCGGTGGTGTACGGCCAGGTCGACAAAAC
>JBFHXL010000314.1:0-1979 GCA_041599035.1 Thiobacillus sp.
AAACCATGGCTCGGCGCTTCGGCCAGCCGCACGTTGCGCGGAATCACCGTGTCGTACACCTTGTCCCCAAAATGCTGCTTGATCTGGTCCGACACCTGCTGCGCCAGCGTGCTGCGCGGGTCGAACATCACCCGCAACAGCCCTTCGATCTGAATACCGGGATTGAGCCGCTGCTTCACCTTCTTGATCGTCGCCACCAGATCGGTCAGGCCTTCCAGCGCGTAATACTCGCACTGCATCGGAATCAACACCGTCTGCGCCGCGGCAAATGCGTTCACGGTCAGCAGGTTCAAGGTCGGCGGGCAGTCCATCAGGATGAAATCGTAGTCATCTGCCACCTCTTCCAGCGCCGCCTTCAACCGCAGATCGCGTTGCTCCAGGTTCACCAGATCGATTTCGGCGCCCGCAAGCTCGCGGTTGGCCGGAATCACATCGAAGTGACCCGGCCCCGAACGCATCCTGGCCTCGCGCACGCTCACCTGATTCAGCAGGATCTGGTACACGGTCGGCAGCGCGGTGCGCTTTTCGATGCCCGCGCCCATCGTCGCATTGCCCTGTGGATCGAGGTCGGCCAGCAGCACGCGCTGGCCCAGCTCAGCCAGACTCGCGGCCAGGTTCACTGCCGTCGTCGTTTTGCCGACGCCGCCCTTTTGATTCGCAATTGCCAGAATTCGGCTCATACAACAGGCTCCAGAACAATCATGTGGCGATTCGCCTCCAGCCCCGGCACCGCAAGCGCATGGTTAGCGCTCACTTTCACCGAGTCCGGCAAGGTGGCTATTTCTTCATGCGGCAGCAGGCCCTTCATCGCCAGCCAGCGTCCGCCCGGCTTGAGCAGATGGCGGGTCAGCGTGACAAACTCCTTGAGGTCGGAAAACGCACGCGAGGTGATCACGTCAAACTGCGCCTCGGGCCGAAAATCCTCCACCCGACTCGTGACCACCTGCACATTCCCCAGGCCCAGTTCGGCCTTGGCCTGCAGCAAAAAAGCGGTTTTCTTGGCGATGCTGTCGATCAGCGTCACCCGTAATTCCGGCCGCGCGATCGCCAGCGGAATCCCCGGCAGGCCGCCGCCGCTACCCACATCGAGTACGCTTACACCCTGAAAAAAAGGCACCGCCGCCAACGAATCGAGCAAGTGATGGCTGACCATGCGCTCGGCATCACGCACCGCGGTCAGGTTGTAGACGCGGTTCCACTTATCCAGCAATGCCAGATACGCCAGCAACGTCGCCTCGGCACCAGCGGGCAATGCCAGTCCCAGTGCGGCGACGCCCGCCTTGAGTTGCGATTCGATGCTCATGCGCTTTTCTTCTGCTCGTCGGCCGGCTTTTTATCCACGGCGAAGCCGCGCTTGGCGTAGACCAGCAGCACGGAAATCGCCGCCGGGGTGATCCCCTGCATCCGCGCCGCCTGTCCCAGTGTTTCCGGACGGGCGGCCTGCAGGCGCTGGCGCACCTCCATCGACAAACCGGTGAGCAGGCTGTAATCAAGGTCATGCGGCAAGCGCAGGGTTTCCTGCTCGCGCAGGCGGTCGACCTCATCATTCTGGCGGTCGATATAGCCCTGATATTTGGCCGCGATTTCGACCTGTTCGGCGACGCTCAAGTCGGCCTCCCCCGCCCCGCCGCCGGGCAGGGTCAGCACCTGTGCGTAGTTCAGATTGGGGCGCCGCAGCAATTCGAACAGGCTGTATTCGTGGTCGATCGGCTGACCGATCAGGCGGGTGGCTTCGTCTGCGGGTAGCAGCGCCGGGTTGACCCAGGTCGCCTTGAGCCGTTCGGTTTCGCGCGCCACCGCATCGCGCTTGCGGTTGAAGGCGTCCCAGCGCGCATCGTCGACCAGGCCCCTGTCGCGTCCGGCTTCGGTCAGCCGCATGTCGGCGTTGTCTTCGCGCAATTGCAGCCGGTATTCGGCGCGGCTGGTGAACATGCGGTACGGCTCGGAGACGCCGCGCGTGATGAGATCATCGACCAGCA
>JBFHXL010000315.1:0-1965 GCA_041599035.1 Thiobacillus sp.
GCCTATCGGTTCGTTGTTATCTACCCAAGCAGCCGTCGCAAGACAGCTGCTTGGGTAGAGTGCCAGGAGCAGCAGGCTGCCCTGGCAAATATCAAGTCAGATCAATGGAACCTTACTTGATGTTCTTCATCTCGGCTTCAACCATCTTCACGACATTAGCGGGCAATGCAACAAACCCCAGGTCTTCAGCCATTTTCTGGCCATTGTTCAACGACCACGTAAAGAAATCCACCACACCTTTTTGCTTGGCAGCATCAGTACCCTTCTCATATGCCAGCATGTAGGTTGCCGAAGTGATGGGCCAGGCATTTTTGTGCGACTGATCCAGCAGATCGGGCGCCATGCCACGCACCTTGAAGTTGGCACCAGACGCCGCATCTGCCACGGCATCCTGATTCGGAACGATGTAATTGCCTGCACGATTCTTGAGTGCAACAAAGGTCATCTGGTTTTTCATCGCATCGGCAATATCCACATAACCAATCGCGCCCTTGATCTTCTGCACATTGGCCGCCACCCCCGGATTCCCTTTGCCGCCAACCGAGTTGCTCGGCCAGTTCACCGTTTTGCCCGCGCCCACTTCACGCAAGAAGGCCATTGACTGCTTGGCCAGATAGCTGGTGAAAACGTGGGTGGTGCCGGAACCGTCCGAACGATTCGCCACGGTAACCGCCAGGTTTGGCAACGAAACCCCAGGGTTCAGCCTGGCGATGGCCGGGTCGTTCCACTTGGTGATCGCGCCACGGAACATGCCGGCGGCGGTCGGGCCGTCTAGTTTCAGCTTTCCTGATTCAATGCCAGGAACGTTGATCACAATGGTAACGCCGCCCATCACGGTCGGAATCTGTACCAGCTTCGCCGCATCCAGTTCTGCTTCGTCGAGCGGCGCATCGGTGCCGCCAAAATCGACGGTCTTGGCCTTGATCTGCTTGATGCCACCCGAAGAACCAATACCCTGATAATTGACCTTGTTGCCCGTGGCCGTCTGATAAGCCTCAGCCCACTTGGTATAAACAGCGTAAGGGAAGGTTGCACCCGCTCCCGTAATGTCAGCGGCCAGCGCGCTGATCGAAAAAACCATGCCCACGGCCGTAGCCAGGGTCCCTTGAGTCAACATATTGAAAACACGCATAAAATATCTCCGGTAGTAATAGACGTTGCCGCATGGGCGACGTCGCCATACTAACGGGCGAATATTACAGTGATATTTCAGGTCGGGAAATCACCCGCCCGCAGCAGCCGTTCTCACGGTAGTCGCGATTGTTTCAGCCGTATGCCTGACCAGATCGGCATCGCGCCCTTCTACCATCACGCGAATCAGCGGCTCGGTACCAGACGCACGCAGGACGATCCGGCCACTGCCATTCAATGCAGTTTCGCCCTGTTCGACCGACGTATTCACGGCCCCCGATGCATCCAGCTTGAAACCTTTTGCCACCGGCACATTGATCATGACCTGCGGGTAAGTCTCCAGGTCTGCTGTAAAGCTATCCAGTGTCTCGCCGGTTTCACGCAGGGCGCGCAGTACCTGCAACGCCGAAACAATACCGTCCCCGGTGGTGTGTTTATCCAGGCAGAGGATATGCCCGGACGTTTCGCCACCCAATGTCCAGCCATTGGCATGCAGGCGTTCCAGTACATAGCGGTCGCCCACCTTGGCGCGCTCGAACGGGATTTGAATGCGACCCAATGCATGCTCGGTACCCAGGTTGGTCATCAGTGTGCCGACCACCCCTCCCCTCATGTAGCCGGTCTGGATACGGTGGCGCGCAATCACGTAGACCAGCTGGTCACCGTCATAAATCCGTCCCATGGCATCGGCCATCATCAGCCGGTCACCCTCGCCATCCAGCGCAATCCCCACATCTGCACGGTGCTCGCGTACCGCATCGGAAAGCGTCTTGGTAAAGGTGGCACCGCACTGGTCGTTGATAATGAAGCCATCTGGCGCGTTGCCGATGGCGA
>JBFHXL010000316.1:0-1914 GCA_041599035.1 Thiobacillus sp.
CACCAGCAGTGCCGCCATGGCAAATACTGGGAGGGCGAGGCGAGGTTCGATGCGCGCTTCGCTCCGTACCAGTGGTTGCCACAACAAAAACAGACCATAGTGGGCCAGCAAAAACGCGCGCGTCAACGCTGCATCGGCATCGAATACCACCGCCGCATGCAAGGCCAGCAGCATCAAGGCCAGCCAGCGTCCGGGGGCCACATTGGCAAAGTGCGTGGCAAGCGACGTCAGCCAGGAAAATCGGGGCGGCGTCACGGTGGACTCAGTCATGGGAGAAGGAAAGGGGGAAAACAGGGGGCATTCAGCATGACACTGCTATCGGCATTCCATCCGGAAAATGGAGTCTGTCCGTCGCGGCGCAGCACATAAAATTGATGAAATCCGGACGGGGCTGTCGTATTTTCGTCAAAATCACCTTGGCTCAGGCATGAAAATCCAGCTTTTTTGTATTTTTATCAATTGGTTGCACCAACAACCAGTCTGGCACGTATATTGCGGCAGCCGAACCATAGCATAACGGAGAGTTTCACATGCCCCATCCCACCTTCTCGCGACGTCAATCAGGCTTCACCCTGATCGAAATCGCCATCGTGCTGGTCATCATCGGATTGCTGCTCGGCGGCATCCTCAAAGGGCAGGAACTGATCAACAGCGCCCGGGTGAAAAATCTCGCCACCGATTTCCGCAATATTCCCGTTTTTATTTATGCCTATCAGGACAAATTCCGGGCGCTACCGGGAGATGATAGCGCCGCAAACGCTCACACCGGCGGAACCAACGCTACAGGGGGCACACCCGGCGATGGCATCATTGATGGCGCATGGAATAGCGACGACGATACGGATGAATCTTTCCTGTTCTGGGAGCACGTCAGGAAAGCAGGCTTGGCGCCCGGGTCTACCGATATAACTGCTCTCGATTACAAGCAATCGAATGCTGTAGGCGGGCGTGTCGGCATTCAAAGCAAAAAAGCTTTTTCCACCATGAACAGTGGCACCTGGTTCATTTGCTCTAGCGGAATTACAGGAAAGCTCGCCAAGCAGCTTGACGTGCAACTGGACGATGGCGTAACCGATACGGGCTCGATGCAAGCAGGAACAGTTGACTTTGCGACCCCCGGCGCTGCAGTAGCAGCACTCGACGATGCCACCCAATATACGGTTTGCATGGGCGTTTGATTTACACCTTTTACCAACAAGCCCGTTTCGGCGGGCTTTTTCTTGCCCTATCGTTCTGCCAGAGTTGGACACATCATCCCTGCAGCACCCTGATCTCTGCCGCCGCCAGTCCATCGGCCGCACCGCGCAGCATCAATACATCGCCCACACGAATTTCAGTGTCGGGCTGGGGGTCGACGCCCTTGATCCCCTGACGGCGGATCGCCACCACCTCCACCAGCAAATCATCCAGCGCCAGTTCTTCCAGGCTGCGTCCCGCTGCCGCTGCGCCTTGCGGAATCAGCACGGTATGCAACCGCGGCTGCGACTGCTGATCGAGTTCGTCGTCGACATCGCTGGCGCCACGGAAATAGCCACGCATCATGGCGTAGCGCGTTTCACGCACGCCGCGGATCCGTTTCAGCACCTGGGACAGAGGAATGCCCAACAGCATCAATGCGTGCGACGCCAGCATCAATGAGCCTTCCATCACCTCGGACACCACCTCGGCCGCACCCGCCGCTTTTAGTTCGTCGATATGGGTATCGTCGATGGTACGCACGACCACTGGCAGTTCGGGCCGTAGTTCGCGCACATGGCGCAGGATCGCCATGCTCGAGTGCAGGTCGGAATAGGTCACCACGATGGCCTGGGCGCGGCTCAGCCCCGCAGCGACCAGCACTTCGCGGCGGCTGGCGTCGCCATACACGACGCTGACGCCCGATGCCGCCACCGCACGGATACGTTCGGGATCAGC
>JBFHXL010000317.1:0-1893 GCA_041599035.1 Thiobacillus sp.
CGGGCTTGTTGGCATTGGCACTCGGCATGTTTTCACACGCCGGGATGAGGCCGATGACGTTGAGCGGAAGCTTCAGTTCACCGATGGCCTGGAAGGCGCCGATGACCGAGCCGCCACCGCTCATGTCGTAGTTCATCTCGTCCATTTCGGCCGGCGGCTTCAGCGAAATGCCGCCGGCGTCGAAGGTGACGGCCTTGCCGACCAGGACTATGGGCTTGTCGCCCTTTTTGCCGCCTTCATGCTTCAGCACGATGAAGCGCGGTGGCTTGTCGCTGCCTTTTCCGACAGACAGGAAGGCGCCCATGCCCAGTTTGTCGCAGGCGGAATAATCCAGGATTTCGCAGCCGAAGCCGTGCGCTGCCGCCACTTTTTGCGCCTCGCCGGCCAGATATTCGGGGGTGCAGATGTTGGACGGCGTATTGCCCAGATCCTTGGCGAGGCTGATGCCATGCGCAATCGCCAGTCCGCGGCTGAGGCCGACCTCGCCATATTTGAGTTCGCCGCGCCGCGAAACGGCAAAGATCACGCGTTTGAGCGGGCGCCTCGTCTCGTCCGGCTTGCTTTTCATGCAGTCGTAGCGATACAGTGCATCGTGCGCGCTGATCACCGCCTGCTCGATGTTCCAGGTGACGTCGCGTTTCTTGACCGGGATTTCACTCAGGGTGATGCCGGCTTCCATCGCGCCGGTGTCGCGCAGGGTTTTGACGGCGCAGGCAATCGCATCGCGGTAGGCCGTTTCATGGAATTCCCGTTCCTTGCCGAGACCAATCAGCAGGACGCGATCCGCCAGAATGTTGGGCACCTTGTGCAATAAAAGCGTGCTGCCGGCCCTGCCTTCCATATCGCCACCGCGCAGGATCTCCGACAGATAGCCGTCGCTGGCGCGGTCGATGTCGATTGCCGGGGCCGACAGTTTGCGGTTATCGAACACGCCGACCACCACGCAGGCGGTGCGCTGCTTTTCGGGCGCGCCGCTTTTTATGCTAAATTCCAGTCCGATTTCCTTGTTTTCCATGTCTGTGCTCAAAAAAATACAATTTGTCGATGCGACGATTATTGGCGCAGGCGTGGTTGATTGTCAAAACGCCCATTCCGGCGCGCGTCGTGTTCTCCGGATATCCGCATGCTATACCGCCGTGCGCTAACCCGCGAGATGGGGCTTGCCACCGGCGCCGTGCTGACGGTGCTGATTGCGATCGCGCTGGTGGTGCTGTTCATCCGTTTGCTGGGCGACGTGGCGCGGGGCGAACTCGCCAATGAGGCGGTATTTGCTTACCTCGGCTTCGCCCTGCTGTATTTTCTGCCGGTATTGATGACGATCGCGCTGTTTGCCGGCGTGCTGCTGCCGCTGTCGCGCATGTGGCGAGACAGTGAAATGGTGATCTGGTTCAACGCCGGCCTGTCGCTGACGCAATGGATGCGACCGGTATTGACGTTCGCCATCCCTTATTCGCTGGTCATCCTGTTGTTGACGCTGGCGCTCAATCCGTGGGCACAAACCAAGAAAGGCGAATACAGCCAGGATCTGCGCAGTCGCAGCGAAAGTTCCGTGATCGCTCCCGGCCTGTTCGCCGAATCGGGAGCGGGCCAGCGCGTCTATTACGTGGAATCGGTCAACCCGCTGACCGGCATCGTTCGCAATGTGTTCATGCAGTCGCGCATTGACGGTCAGCTGGGGCTGGTGGTTGCGCGGGAAGGCAATTACACCCAGCTTGACGACGGTTCGCGTTATCTGGTGTTCAAGGATGGGCACCGCTACGAAGGCACGCCCGGTCGGCTCGATTACCGCATCGTTCAGTTCGAACGCTACTGGATGCGGCTGGACCCCATTGCCATTGCCGGACAGCAAGAACACATTCGCCAGGCCCCGTTTTCCAAGTTGATCAGGGATGC
>JBFHXL010000318.1:0-1890 GCA_041599035.1 Thiobacillus sp.
CACAGTTGCTCGACGCCATCCAGCAACGCTATGCCTGCCGCGAGTTCAGTGCCGACCGGCCCGTGTCTGCAGACGAGTTGGCGGCTGTGCTGGAGGCCGGGCGACTCGCCCCTTCGGCCTTTGGGCTGGAACCCTGGCGTTTTATCACCGCAACCGATCCTACCCAGCGGGCCGCCATCGCCCACGCCTGTTTCGACCAGCCTGCCGCCGCCACCGCTGCCGCCTTCATCGCCATCGTGGCCCTGGTGGATGCGCTCCACCCGGATTCGGCTTACGTGCGCGCACGCTTTGAAGCCGAGGCGCGCGGCAAGGACAGTGCGCCGGTTTACGACGCGTATCGTCCCCACTATCAGGCCGACTCGATTGCCGCCTGGGCGCAAGGCCAGTGTAATTTTGCAGCAGCGCATATGCTGTTGCAGGCGGCACATCTTGGACTCGCCAGTTGTCCGCTTGGCGGATTCGATGCGGATCTGCTGGCAAAGGCCCTGGCGATTCCATCCGGCGAAACACCGGCGCTGGTGATTGCCCTCGGACACTGCGCCGACCGTGCGCCCGAACGAATACGCAAGCCGCTGGACTTGGCCCTAAAACCCTGACAGCAGGCGGGTGGACCAGATTGGTCCTGGCCTTAAACTTTCCCCATGTCCAAACTTGAATCCCTGCACTTCGACAACGGCTTCGCCCGCCTGCCCGAGTCCTATTATTCGCGCGTCTGCCCCACCCCGGTTCCCGACCCCTATCTGGTCTGCCACAGTCCGGAGGCGCTCAGGCTGCTCGATCTGGACGAGCGCGAAATCACCCGCCCCGAGATGATCGCCACGCTGGCCGGCAACCAGCTGCTGCCGGGAATGGACGCCATCGCCGCACTGTATGCGGGCCACCAGTTCGGCCATTTTGTGCCGCAGCTGGGCGATGGCCGGGCGATCCTGCTGGGCGAAGTGAAGAACGCCGCCGGCGAAGGCTGGGAGGTCCAGCTCAAGGGCGCCGGCCGCACGCCCTACTCGCGCGGCGGCGACGGCCGCGCGGTGCTGCGCTCCAGCATCCGTGAATTTCTCTGTTCCGAAGCCATGCACGCGCTCGGCATCCCCACCACGCGTGCGCTCGCCATTGTCGGCAGCGACCACCCGGTCTACCGCGAGGACGAGGAAACCGCCGCGCTGGTGACGCGGCTGGCGCCAAGCTTCGTCCGCTTCGGCTCGTTCGAGGTGTTCTACTACCGCAACCAGATCGAGCCGATCAAACAACTCGCCGATTACGTGATCGCGCGTTATTACCCGACGCTCGCCACACGCGCCGAGCCCTATGCCGAGCTGCTGCGCGAAGTCACGCGCCGCACCGCCGAACTGATGGCGCAGTGGCAGGCGGTGGGGTTTTCGCACGGGGTCATGAACACCGACAACATGTCGATCCTCGGGCTGACGCTGGACTATGGCCCGTTCGGCTTTCTCGACGCCTTCGACCCCGGCTACATCTGCAACCATTCCGACAGCGGCGGACGCTACGCCTTCGACCAGCAGCCGGACGTGGCCGCCTGGAACCTGACCAAGCTGGCGCAGACCTTCGTCCCGCTGCTGTCGGTGGAAACCGCTTCAGCGGCGATCAGCGACTACCCGCAGCAATTCGGCCAGGCCTACATCGAACGCATGGCCGCCAAATTCGGCCTGCAACCGGGCGGCGAAACCGTGCCTTTGGTGATGGATGCGCTGCAACTCTTGGCACAGAACCGCGTCGATTACACGATTTTCATGCGCCGCCTGTGTGATTTCGACAACACCGAAGGCGCGAGCAACGCCCCGCTGCGCGACTTGTTCCTCGACCGCGCTGCATTTGATGCGTGGTCAGCCCGCTATGCAGGCGTGCTGCGCGCAACAAGTTCGACCGATACCGAAC
>JBFHXL010000319.1:0-1886 GCA_041599035.1 Thiobacillus sp.
CTCTTGATTTGGGTGATGATCATTCCGATGCTGATGAAGATCGATTTCGGCGCGCTGCATCAGGTGAAGTCGCACTGGAAAGGCATCGGCGTCACGCTGTTCGTGAACTGGGCGGTGAAGCCGTTTTCGATGGCGCTGCTGGCGTGGCTATTCATCCGCCACCTGTTTGCGCCGTATCTGCCGGCGGAGCAGTTGGACAGCTATGTCGCCGGTCTCATTTTGCTGGCCGCCGCACCGTGCACCGCGATGGTGTTCGTGTGGAGTCGGCTGACCGGCGGCGACCCGTATTTCACCTTGTCGCAGGTGGCGTTGAACGACGCCATCATGATTTTCGCTTTCGCCCCCATCGTCGGCCTGCTGCTAGGCCTGTCGGCCATTGTCGTGCCGTGGAACACGCTGTTCACCTCGGTGGTGCTGTATATCGTGATTCCAGTGATTCTGGCGCAGCTGTGGCGCACGCTGTTGCTCAAACGCGGGCAGGCTGCGTTCGATACGACGATGGCCCAGCTTGGCCATGCCTCGATCCTGGCGCTGTTGGCCACGCTGGTGCTGCTGTTCGCGTTTCAGGGTGAGGCGATCATTGCGCAGCCGCTGATCATTGCGCTGCTGGCGGTACCCATCCTGATCCAGGTGTTCTTCAATTCCGGGCTGGCCTACTGGCTCAACCGCACGGTGGGCGAGAAGCACAGCGTGGCCTGTCCCTCGGCACTGATAGGCGCCTCCAACTTTTTCGAACTGGCGGTGGCGGCGGCGATCGCGCTGTTCGGCTTCCAGTCCGGCGCGGCACTGGCGACGGTGGTGGGTGTGCTGATCGAGGTGCCGGTGATGCTGCTGGTGGTTAAGATCGTCAACCGCAGCAAGGGCTGGTATGAGGCGGGACTGATTTTAGATAAGGAAAGAACATGTTGAAACGCACCGTATTGATGCTGATTGCTGTCGCGGCGGGAATGCTTGCCTTGTCTGCCCGCGCCGATTACCAGCCCAGGGCCGAGAAGATCGTCGACAACGTCTACGCTATCGTCGGCCCGCTGGGCCAGCGCAGCGCCGTCAACGACGGCCTCAACGCCAACTTTGGCTTCGTCGTCACGCCCACGGGCGTGATCCTGGTCGACTCCGGCGCCAGCCGGCTCGGCGCCGAGAAAATTGCCGCTGCCATCGGCAAGGTGACCAAGCAGCCGGTACGCTGGGTCGTCAACACCGGCAGTCAGGATCACCGCTGGCTGGGCAATGCCTACTTCGCCGGCAAGGGGGCTGAGGTCATCGCGCTGGCGCGCACCGCCGCCACCCAGGCCGAAAACGCGGCGCAGCAGATGGATAGCCTGAAAGGCTTTCTCGGCAAGCGCCTGCAGGGTACCCAGCCGCTGCCCGCGCCTACAACGCTTGCAGGCGATTCGGTCAGGCTGGAACGGGGCGGCGAGACGCTCGAACTGACTTACACCGATACCCATTTTCCGGGTGACATTCGGGTCTGGCTGCCTGAGCACAGCGTGGTGTTCAGCGGCGACCTGGTCTACGTCGACCGCTTGCTCGGCGTGATGCCGCGGTCGAGCGTCAAGAACGGCCAGCAGGCCTTCCGCGCGCTGGCCGCATTGAAGCCCGCACATATCGTCCCCGGCCACGGCCGGGTGTGCGACCTGGCGCAGGCACAGCGCGAAACCGGCGATTACTATGATTTTCTCGCCGGCAAAATAGGCGCGGCCGCGCGCGAGATGGAATCGATGGACACGACGCTCGACCGCTACGCCGACCTGCCTGCGTTCCGCCATCTGCAGAACTACGCTGACCTGCACCGTGCCAACATGAACCGCGCGTTCACCGAGTTCGAGTCGCAATAATGTTCGACGCCTTCGCCAGTCTGCTGGTTTTCGATTTCGCCGGCCTCGCGC
>JBFHXL010000320.1:0-1855 GCA_041599035.1 Thiobacillus sp.
CGGTGAAGACCTGTTTGCGCATTTCTCCGCAATCAACTCCAGCGGCTTCAAGTCCCTGCAGGAAAACCAGAAGGTCAGCTTCGAAGTGACCACTGGCCCCAAGGGCAAGCAAGCATCCAACATCCAGGTCGTGTCGTAATTTTTCCGGCCTGATGTGAAAAACCCCGGTTCGCCGGGGTTTTTTTATTGCTGTCATTCGGATATTGAAGCCCTTTGGGCATGCACGGAGTTCAACATGGCGCTCAAAGCCACCATCTACAAAGCCGACTTGCAAATCGCCGACATGGATCGGCACTACTATGCCGATCATGCGCTGACTATTGCCCGCCATCCTTCCGAAACCGATGACCGCATGATGGCGCGCGTGCTGGCTTATGCCATGAATGCACAGGATGGCATCGCTTTCACCAAGGGTTTGTTCGATGTCGACGAACCGGAAGTATGGGTTAAAAGCCTGACCGACGAGATCAAGTTGTGGATCGACCTGGGCCAGCCTGACGAGGCACGGATCCGTCGTGCCTGCAGCCGGGCCGACCAGGTCGTGGTGCTCTGCTACAGCAGCAGTTGTGATCTGTGGTGGAAATCGATCGCCAATAAATTGACGCGGCTGACCAACCTGACGGTGCTCCAGTTGCCGGTTGAAACGACCCAGGCGCTGGCGGCATTGGCCGAGCGCAGCATGCGTCTGCAATTCATGGTGCAGGATGGCGAAATCTGGATCAATACCGACAGTGCGAACGTGCCGGTGAAGCTGGTTTCCCTCCAGACTTCAGCATGACGTGCTGGCTGATGCCTGAGTGGCGTCGCAGCCACGGCCTGTTCTTCGTCGGCGGATTCATTTCTCCGCCGGACAGTTCTGGATGCAGACCGTTTCGGTCAGGCGTTGCCCGCCGCAGCCAATGAAGCACGTGTCGTAAGCCGTCAGGCAATGACAGTCTGACTGGCAATTGGATTTTTCCAGTTGCGCACGTACGCTCTCCCGGGTCGGCATGACCGGTTCCGGATACAGGGGCGGTAAATAAGGCGCAGGCCATGGGTACCACCCGTACGGATGGTGGAAGGGATAGCTGTCCAGCCATTCGAAACGCAGTTGCATCTCGTAGTGGCGCAAGGCCGTGGCGTACCGCCTCAGTTCATTCCCATACTGACTTAACGCTTCGGCATAACGTGCTCCCAGTTGCGGCTCCAGGTTCTTTACACAGGTCTGGTAACGGGTCTGGCAGCTGGTCTGGCATATGTTCTTTTGCGCTTCGCACGCCTGCACACAGTCCCGGCCCTGTGCATCAGCAGGCGGAATGAAGCGGACTTGAGTCTGATACTGCGGGGTGGCACAGCCCAGCAGCGTGCCGAGCAAGGCCGCAGCAGCAAAATGGCGTGTCAGGGCGAACGTCGGCATCGGTTAATCCACAAAAAACATGCTTTCAATCAGCATAGGCTTTTTGTGGATTATTGCGGGCCGAGAAAACGCGCTTCGAGTTCCTGCAGATTGAGCTCCTGCAAAATCTGCTGCAGGCGAGTCCGTGCATTCTTGCGCGGTGAGTTCGTCCGGGTGGCGATGATGAGCTCGTTTTTCATCGAGTGTTCCCAGCCGACCAGTTCGGTCACGGTAAGCTGATAGCCGTGTGACTCCAGTTGCAGGCAGCGCAGCACGTTGGTGAGATGGCTGCCGAATTCGCGGGTGTGAATCGGATGGCGCCAGATTTCAGACAGCGGGGTTTTGCCGAAGGACTCGTTCTTGTGTTTGCGCAGCACGGCCGCAACCTCGGCCTGGCAGCAGGGCACCAGCACGATATGGCGCGCCTGCTTGGCGAGGGCGAACTGGATGGCATCGTCGGTTGCGGTGTTGCAGGCGTGC
>JBFHXL010000321.1:0-1845 GCA_041599035.1 Thiobacillus sp.
GCCCACAAGCCGCCGATCCACAGCACCAGCAACATCCCCGCAAGACCATCCCAGAAGCGTCGCATCCTTACTTGTACAGCACGTCCAGCACTTCGTACTGGCGGACACCGCCCGGCGCCTGCACGTCCACAGCGTCACCGGCATACTTGCCGATCAGCGCACGGGCAATCGGCGACGAGATGGAAATCTTGCCCGCCTTGATGTCGGCCTCATCATCGCCGACGATCTGATAGGTCACGGCATCGCCGGTATTGACATCCTCGAGCTCAACCGTCGCGCCAAAGACAATGCGCCCTTCCGCATCGAGCGTGGTCGGATCGATGATCTGCGCATTCGACAGTTTGCCTTCAAGGTCGGCGATGCGCCCTTCGATAAAGCCCTGTTTTTCCTTGGCGGCGTCGTACTCGGCGTTTTCCGACAGGTCGCCCTGAGCCCGCGCCTCGGCAATTGCCTGAATGACGGCAGGACGTTCGACACTTTTCAGATGCTGCAGTTCGACACGCAGCTTTTCGGCACCCACGACGGTGAGAGGATATTTGTTCACAAGCTTGCCCTTTGAGATCAGTGCAGGCGCTGATGCAGTGCCTGCAGGGAATAGACTTCCAGTCCGTTGCCGTGCTGCATGCCCATGCAGGCAGCCTGCGCACCGGCCAGAGTCGTGAAGTACACCACCCGGCGCGCCAGCGCCTCGGCACGGATGGCATAAGAATCCGTCACGGCTTTCTTGTCTTCGACCACGTTGACGATGAAATCAATATCACCGTTCTTGATCATGTCGACGATATGCGGGCGGCCTTCCTTGACCTTGTTCACCACGGCAACCGGAATGCCCGCCGATTCGATCGCCTGTGCGGTGCCGCGCGTGGCGACCAGATTGAAACCGAGCGTGCGGAGCGCCTGCGCCACCTCGACCACCGCATCACGGTCGGTCGAGCGCACGCTGACAAAGGCCCGTCCGCCCGGCTTGGGCAGTTCGGAGCTCGACGCCAGCTGCGACTTGACGAATGCCTCGCCAAAATTGTTGCCGACGCCCATGACTTCGCCGGTCGATTTCATTTCCGGGCCAAGGATGGTGTCGACACCGGGGAATTTGCGGAACGGGAACACCGCCTCCTTCACCGAGAAATACGGCGGAATGACCTCTTTCACGAAACCTTGCGACTTGAGCGAAATGCCGGCCATGGCACGCGCGGCAATCTTGGCCAGCGGCGCGCCGATCGCCTTCGACACGAAGGGCACGGTGCGCGAGGCGCGCGGGTTCACTTCCAGAACATAGACGGTGTCGCCCTGAATCGCGAACTGCACGTTCATCAGGCCGACCACCTTCAGTGCTTTTGCCATCGCCACCGTCTGCCGCCGCAATTCGTCCTGCAACTCCCCGGACAGGCTGTACGGCGGCAGCGAACACGCTGAGTCGCCCGAATGCACACCGGCCTGCTCGATATGCTGCATGATGCCGCCGATCACGACCTGTTCGCCGTCGGACAGGGCGTCGACATCCACCTCGATCGCGTCATTCAGAAAGCGGTCCAGCAGTACCGGCGACTTGTTCGACACTTTTACCGCCTCGGTCATGTAACGGCGCAGGTCGGATTCCTCGCGCACGATTTCCATGGCCCGCCCGCCCAGCACATAGCTCGGCCGTACCACCAGCGGGTAGCCGATCTCTTCCGCCATGCGGATGGCGCTGTCGGGATTGCGGGCGGTGCGATTGGGCGGCTGCTTGAGGCCGAGGTCGTGCAGCATCTTCTGGAAACGCTCGCGGTCTTCCGCGGCGTCGATCATGTCGGGACTGGTGCCGATGATGGGCACGCCGTTTCTTTCCAGATCACGCGCCAGTTTCAA
>JBFHXL010000322.1:0-1842 GCA_041599035.1 Thiobacillus sp.
CGGTGCAGTTCCTGCACCTGCGGGCCGTTCAGGAGGTTGCGATTGCTCAGCATGATCGCGAGCTGGCTGCGATTGGTCACCGCCAGCTTGGACAGGGCTGCGATTTCATTCGACTTGAGTGCATTCTCCTTCTGCAGCGCCTTGTTCTTGCCGATCAGTTCGTACTGTTCGAGCGCCAGGGCGACCGTGACCCGCAGGTCATCGTCGTTCCAGGGTTTGAGGATGAATTTGTAGACCGCACCTTCGTTGATGGCCGACATGATCGCGCCGGTGTCGGCGTGTCCCGTCAGCATGATGCGGATCAGTTCCGGGTGCAACGCCTTGGCCTGGCGCAGCAGCTCGCCGCCGTTCATGACCGGCATCATGTAATCGGAAATCATCAGGTGAAAGGTTTCGCGGCGCAGCAGGTCGAGCGCCTCCTGCCCGTTGCCGGCAGTGACGACCTGATAGTTTTCCTGCTGAAACACGCGCCGCAAGGCAGCGAGGACATTGGGCTCGTCGTCCACCAGCAGAATGCGGTAGGGGCTGGCGGCTTTCTCGGACGGCGGATCTTCGCTCGCGTTGCCGGTAAAGAGGGCTGCGTATCGGCTCATGGTGTCGTGGTCGTTGGCGTTATCGATATTCCGGAATAATAAGGTGCTTCAGGCGTGTCCGCCTGTCGGCAGCACGACGCTAAACGTGCTGCCCTTCCCCGGTTCGCTCTGCACCTCGATGCGGCCGCCATGGGCAGCGACCACATCGCGGCTCACCGTGAGTCCCAGTCCCGCCCCCTGGCCGACATCGCGGGTGGTGAAGAAGGGGTCGAATATTTTTCCCAGCACATCTTCAACCATACCATGCCCGGTATCGTCGAATTCGATGCGAATTTCATTCTCCGCATACCGGCTGCGGACATGAATCTTGCCGTGTGTCTCCATGGCCTGCGCAGCATTCAGCAGCAGGCTCAGAAACACCTGGTTAAGCTGGCCCACGCGGCAGCGCAGCGGCGGCAGTTCGCCCAGATCCAGGATCACTTCGGCCTTGGGGCTGACCTGCGCATGGGCGACGTTGTTGATCGAACGCAGGCTGTCGTTGAGGTCGACGACTTCCTCCTCGGCATGGTCGACGTTGGAAAACCCCTTGAGGTCGGCAACGATGCGCGCCACACGGTCGGTGCCGTCGACGCTTTCGGTCAGCAAGGCGCCGAAATCCTCCACCATGAAATCCATGTCGGCCTGTTTCCATGCCGCGGCCAGGGACGCATTGGCACGGATGGCCGGCGCGAGCTTCTCCAGTCGCTCGACGTAGCCGCGCGCCGTTCTCAGGTTGCTCTGGATGAAGCCGATCGGGTTGTTGATCTCATGCGCCACCCCGGCCGCCAGTTGTCCCACCGAGGCCATTTTTTCCGCCTGATACAGCTGGCGCTGGGTGGTTTCGATCACCCCGACCTGCTGCCGGACCCGTTCCTCGAGTTCCAGCGAAAGCTCGCGATAGCGCGCCTCGGAAGCCTGCAGCGCCGCATACTGGGCCTGCAACGTCTCATAGTCCGCGCGGACGACCTCGAGATGAAGTTCCGACGCCATGTGATAACGCGCACCCTGGTGCAGCAGCAACTCCAGCAGCGTCGCAGCGGCACCGACCTTGTCCGCGGCCGCCGTCGCCTCCAGCCACCCCAGGGCTTCAAGATCATGGCGCACTGCCACGCGCACCGCAGCGGGAAGCTCGTCGGTCGTTCCCGCAAACAGGTCGCCGTTGCTGGAGGTCAGGCGGAATTCGGCTCCCAGCAGCGTGGTCAGCGCCGCCGCCAGCCGCGGCTGCGAGATGCCGCCAAGCAGTTCGCTCAGCGTATATTCGCGGTCGAAG
>JBFHXL010000323.1:0-1837 GCA_041599035.1 Thiobacillus sp.
CCCAGCTTCTGGAAGCGTGACGGGTCTTTCAGAAAATCGACCATTTCGGCGACATCTTCCTTGGCCTCGTCGCATCCTGCCACATCGGCAAACGTGACCGGATTGGTGTTTTCGTCGAGCAGACGTGCCTTGCTCTTGCCGAACGAGAAGGCGCCGCCCTTGCCGCCGCCCTGCATCTGGCGCATGAAAAAAATCCACACCCCGATCAGCAGCAACATGGGGAACCACGAAATGAACAGACTCATCAGGAATGACGGCTGCTCCTCCGGCTTGGCTTCAACCGACACGCCGTTTTTGAGCAGGTCGGACACCATCCACGGATCACTCGGCGCATAGCTGGTGAAGCGCTGGCCGTCGCTGCGCTCGCCCCGCAGCACATTGCCTTCAATCACCACCTTGGAAATCTGCTGCTGTCGTACTTCTTCGATGAACTGCGAGTATGGCAGCTGCGTCTGCGCGGTGCGCTGCGCGCCAAACTGGTTGAATACCGTCATCAAAACGACGGCAATAATCAACCAGATCGCGATGTTCTTGGACAAATTATTCACACTTGCTCCTTGATGCCGAATCCGGCACATCTGGACTCATTTTAAGTCCGCTAAACCAGCTTGTCACGGCGCTGCGTCCTGTGCTGCGAGCGGACGCCGCCCCAACAGATAAACTTCGGTGCTGCGATCGCGCGACGCATCCGGCTTGCGGATCAGCACCTGCTCGAATGCCTGCCGCATGCGCGACCGAAAATCCTCGAATCCGACCCCCTGAAACACTTTGACGAGAAAAACGCCATCTGGTTTCAACCAATCGACAGCAAATTCAAGCGCCATCTCGCACAAATCGTAATGCCGCGCCTGATCGCGCAGCATCACTCCGCTGATATTGGGTGCCATATCGCTTAATACAAGGTCAACCCGCCCGGATTGCAGCTTTTCTTCCAGCCAGGCCAGTGCGGCGGCTTCGGTGAAGTCGGCTTCCAGGCTTTCAACGCCCGGCATGGGTGCGATCGGCAGCAGGTCGATCGCCAGCACCCGGCCCTGCCCCTTCATTTTCTGCACCGCCAGCTGGCACCAGCTGCCGGGGGACGCGCCCAGATCAACCACCGTCATGCCAGGACGCAGCAAATGGTCGCGTTTGTCGATTTCCAGCAGTTTATAGGCCGCGCGCGAGCGATATCCATCCTGCTGCGCCTTTTTGACGAAAGGATCCGACACGTGCTCATGCATCCAGGCACTGCCCGATTTGGTTCGTTTCGCTTTCTGCACCATCTCTATCGGCTACAATCCGCGCTCAGTTTAAGGAACCAGCATGAAATCACTCACGCCCGCACAGCGGCAATATCTCAGGGGCCTGGCGCACAGCCGCCAGCCGGTCGTCATGATCGGGAGCAACGGGCTTAGCGCAGCCGTGATAAAGGAAACCGAGCTCGCGCTCAATGCGCACGAACTCATCAAGATCAAGGCGGCCAGCGACGAGGCGGAGACGCGCCGGGCCTGGATGGCGGAAATATGCGCCGCCACCGACGCCACCCCGGTCCAGCAGATCGGCAAGGTGCTGGTGATTTATCGTGCCGCCGCCAAGCCCGTGATTGCCCTGCCGCGCTAAATCCGCTCGGTCCGGCGCCAGACCGGGTTTTATCGCGCCAGTCCCGAACGCCAGACCAGCAACAGTCCCAGCGCGCTCTGTATCAGGTAAAGAATGCTGGAAACCCCATGCCAGCGCGCGAAACGGTCGGCAAACACGCTTTCCATCACGGCATGCGGCAAGGCCTGATTCTTCAGACCTTGCAGGATCGGCTGGATGCCGAAATGACTCGCCAGGCCGAGTGCCAGCATGAGTGCCA
>JBFHXL010000324.1:0-1803 GCA_041599035.1 Thiobacillus sp.
AAGACCCTGCAGGCCGATATTCCACAATGCCTGGGCGGGCAGGAATACAAGGTCGAAAGCGAGCGCATCGAAAAGGCCTACAAGGTCGAGGAGGCGCAGGCCTATGCGGCGCTGTCGGCGTTTGCCGAAGCGCGTGGCTTCTCGCTCTACCGCGAAGAGGGGCGCATGATGTTTACCCTCACCGGCAAGAAGGGCCAGGCGCTGACCGAGGACGAAGTGCTGGCCTTGCCGAAGGCGCGCCGGCTCGCAATCGAGCAGGCCGATCAGGAACTGCGCGCCGAAATCACCCACTACTTCGAGCAGACCCAGCCGCAGGAGCGCGCCATGCACGAGGCGCTGGCGGTGTTGCGCCGGCGCGTGGTGAAGCCGCTGCTGGAGCGTGAATGGCAGACCATCCGCAGCGGACTGAAAAAGCAGATCAAGGACGCGTCCAAGCTCAACGCCTATCTCGATGCGGTCGCGCAGGACGTGCTCGATAATCTGGAACTGTTTCATGGCGCAGCGGGCGACGACGCCCGCCAGGACGCCCTGAATGCCATGCTGCAGCGTTATCGCGTCAACCTGGTGGTCGACAACAGCGGGCGCACCGGCGCGCCGGTGATCGTCGAGGACAACCCCCTGTTTCGTGCGCTGTTCGGCAGCATCGAATACCAGTCCGAGAATGACGTGCTGATGACCGATTTCTCCTGCATCCGCGCGGGCAGCCTGCTGCAGGCGCACGGGGGCTTTCTGATGCTGCATCTGCGCGACGTGCTGGCGGAACCGCTGATGTGGGAAAAGCTGCGGCGCTTTCTGCGCAGCGGGCGCTTGCAGATCGAGGAGCCGGGCGTGTCGCTCACGCCGATTGCCACGGTGTCGCTGGTGCCGGAAGCGGTCGACGTCGAGGTCAAGATCGTGCTGATCGGCTCGCGCGAACAGTATTACGAACTGCAGGAGGCGGCACCGGAGTTCACCCGCCATTTCCGCGCCAAGGTGGATTTTGCCGAAAGCTTTCCGGCCAGTGCGGATACCCGCCGTGCCTCGGCTGTTTTTGTCGCCCATGCCTGCCGTCAGTATGGCTTGCCGCATTTTTCGGCGGCGGCGGTGGCGCGCCTGCTGGAGGAGTCGCACCGCGAGGCTGACGACCAGTCGCGCGCGAGTGCGATATTTGCCCGCACCGAAGCGCTGGTGATGGAAAGCGCCGCGGTGTGCCGCGCCCGTGGCCCCGGGCTGGTCGCGGTGGCCGATGTGGAGGCCGCGCTGCAGGCGCATATCGGACGCCACGATTACCCCGAGCAGCGTCTGCGCGAATCGATTTTCGAAGGCGATGTGCTGATCGACCTGCATGGCAACCGGGTTGGCCAGATCAACGGCCTCACCCAGATCGACCTCGGCGATCACCGTTTTGGCTTGCCGGTGCGCCTGTCCGCGCGCACCTACGCGGGCGAGGAAGGCCTGCTCAACATCGAGCGCGAGGTGGAACTGTCCGGCCCCATTCACGACAAGGGCGTATTCATCCTGCAGGGCTACCTGGCCGGATTGTTTGCCCATCTCGCGCCGCTTTCATTGAATGCGTCCATCGTGTTCGAGCAGCAATATCACGGTGTAGAGGGTGATTCCGCATCCTGCGCCGAACTCTATGCATTGCTGTCGTCCTTGTCGGGATTGCCGATCCGCCAGGGCATTGCGGTCACCGGTGCGGTCAACCAGCATGGCGAGGTGCTGCCGGTGGGGGGTCTCAACGAGAAGATCGAGGGCTATTTCCGGGTGTGCGAGGCGGCCGGTCTGGACGGCAACCAGGGCGTGCTGATTCCCCAGCGCAAC
>JBFHXL010000325.1:0-1679 GCA_041599035.1 Thiobacillus sp.
ACGAGAATACAACGAGGAAAGACCGAAGAAATCACTGAGCGGCATGACGCCCTCAGCCTATGCCAGACAACTGGCAGAGAAATCAGCTACATTAACCCCCGGACTCTAAAGCCGAATGCTACTGAAACCGGGGAGACGTCGCGTTCTCAGGTTGTGTAGGCATGGTCAGGTTCCTGATTATAGGTATTCCGTTTGACTAAGCCGCCAAGCGATGCGCTGGCGGCAACTGAATGCGTTGTATCTTGCGATTGTGCTAATTGCTGTGGTGATCCATCTGCTGAGCCGGCGCCTTGTTTGGAGCCGTTGCAGGCCGACATGACAACGGATCGTTCGGTGCAGGGTTCGCTGCGCGTGGTGAAGCAGGGTCTGGAGGCGTGGGGGTGCCAGGTGTCCAAGGTGATGGATTTGGACCCGTTCAAGATGTCCTGCTGTCCGAACGTGCGGTCAGCAACGGTTTACGGCAAGTGGGTGTGGCCGGAAAAGACGATGTTGGAGGTGGATGCTCTGACGCTTTAGAGAAACACTGAACAAGTTGTTTTCTGTGTGGCCCGACAAGCCTGCCCCGAACTGCGCCAGCTTACCCCGCAAGATACTTGATGCCAATGCCGAGCAGTACCAGTGCCAGCAAGATGCGCAACCAGCTTTCCTTGAAGTAGCGGCTGATCCGCGGGCCAAGCCAGGCCCCCACCATGGAGCCTGCCAGCATCGGAATCAGCAGATTCCAGTCCAGTTGCACGCCCATGACCACATAGTTGACGATCGATGCTGACGAACTGATGAATACGGCCAGTGCCGCCGTCCCTGCCACCACAAACATTGGCAGACGTAGCGCCATTGCCATGAAAGGAACCAGCAGGAACCCGCCACCGACACCCAGTGCCGAAGCGATCGCGGCAATCATGAATCCAGCTGCAAATGCCAGGGGTGGGGCGTAGTGAAATACTTCACCGCCGAACTCAAACTTGATGCTTCGCCATGACCAGAACCGGTGTTGAACGCCGAGCGTGCAGGGTTGTTCGTCCTGCAGCACCGAGCCCTCGAAGGCTGTTGCTGCTCGAGCTGACGCGCCTGAGGCCCGTGCTTGCGGGCGCAACGACCATGCCAGTTGTGCGGCAATGAACAGCACCAGGATAGCGAAAACAGGTTTGAAGTCGGAAAGATTGGCCAGGTAGTGCATGGACAGGCGACTACCCAGCAGGGCGCCGAGCAAGCCTCCCGTGGCCAGAATCACGGCCAATCCGAGCACTACCCGGCATTGGCGCAGATAATTGGGCACTGCCACCAGCGGTGTCGCCAGCGTCAGCACTTGTGCCATGGGTTTGACCTGATTGGCATCGGTTAGGCCCAATACCGATATCAGGCCGAATGAAGCCAGGATGCCGCCCGCCGC
This sequence comes from Thiobacillus sp., assembly GCA_041599035.1. GTDB lineage: Bacteria > Pseudomonadota > Gammaproteobacteria > Burkholderiales > Thiobacillaceae > Thiobacillus. The sequence goes on from JBFHXL010000325.1 coordinate 1,391, forward strand.
GCCAACCAACGAAAACACCAGCCCGACCAGCGCGCCCCAGGCAAACGGCAGCCACGCATCCGGCCAAAGTGCGGTTAACTCAAGCGGCATAGCGGTCTTCCGGGTCCCGGGTCATGATGGGATTGTCCCCGTCATGAAACGCCGTGATTCAGAACATGTCGTCGGGCAGATCATTGTGCGAACCGTCGCAGAACGGCTTGTCCTTGGTGTGCTTGCAGTTGCACAGCCACACCGTGGTCTTTTCCTCGAGGACAAACGATACCGGTTCCAGCCCCGTGCCTTCGTGCGA
>JBFHXL010000326.1:0-1615 GCA_041599035.1 Thiobacillus sp.
GGTCGGGTGGAGCAACTGCTGGAATGGAGCGGCATGGAAACGCAGATGCAGACGCCGACCGACTTTGAGGGGCCGGATGCGTTCGCGCGCGAAGACGAGGGCCCCGATTCCGAGTTCTACGGCGTGGCCCGCAAAGTCACCCACGTCGACGCCGTCTGCGCGCGCCGCATCCAGGCGCTGTACCGCACGGTGCTGCCGGAACATGCGCGGGTGCTCGACCTGATGGCGGGCTGGCGCTCGCATCTGCCGGACACGGTGCAATCCGCGGTGGGGCTGGGCATGAATGCCGAGGAACTGGCTGACAATCCCCAACTCGCCGAACGCGTCGTGCACGACCTCAATGCCGACCCCAAGCTGCCGTTTGCCGATGCCAGCTTCGATGCCGTGGTGTGCACGGTGTCGTTCGAATACCTGACGCAGCCGCACCGGATCGTCGCGGAGGCCAGGCGAGTCCTGAAGCCGGGCGGCATGTTCGTGGTGACGCTGTCGCACCGCTACTTTCCGCCCAAGGTGATCAAGCTGTGGACGCAGTTGCACCCGATGGAGCGCATGGCCTGGGTCGGCATGCTGATCAAGCAGGCCGGATTCCAGAAGGTGGAAACCTACGTCGAGCGCGGCTTCAAACGCCCCAAGAACGATCGCTACGCCGACGCGCTGGCCGAGTCCGATCCGCTGTTTGCCACCTGGGGGGTGGCGTAGACTGCAACACCTGATGTCCATCAAGCCGGGAGAGTGAAATGATTAAATGGCTGTTTGCGGGGTTCATGGCGCTGGCGTTGTCCGGTTGCGGCTATAACACGTTCCAGACGACGGACGAGGATATCAAGGCGACCTGGGCCGAGGTGCTGAACCAGTACCAGCGCCGCGCCGATCTGGTGCCGAATCTGGTCAACGTGGTGAAAGGCTATGCGGCGCACGAAAAGGATGTGTTCATCAGCGTGACCGCGGCGCGCGCCCGGGTCGGCTCGATTCAGGCGACGCCCGAATTGATCAATGACGAGGCCGCCTTCCAGAAATACATCGCCGCCCAGGGGCAGATGACCAGCGCGATTTCGCGCCTGCTGCTGGTCGCCGAAAACTATCCGCAGCTCAAGGCCGACGGCTTGTTCCGCGATTTGCAGGCGCAGCTGGAAGGCACCGAAAATCGCATTGCCGTCGCACGCAACCGCTATATCGCTGCGGTGAAAACCTATAACGTCACCGTGCGCAGCTTCCCGTCCAACCTCACCGCCATGGTGTTCGGTTACAAGACCAAGCCCAGTTTTACGGTGGAAGACGAGAAGGCGATTGCGGCGCCGCCCAAGGTCGATTTCGGCGCGCCTGCGGCGGCTCCGGCCCATGGCGGCTAGCCGCGGCGATGCGGGCGGCCGACGCTTCCGTCGCCATGGCTGATCCGGCGGGTTTATCTTGGCCTGGTTTGTTTTGGCCTGGTTTGTTTTTGTCCAGCGGGCGCACATGATTGCCGGCATGTTGCTTCGGCAAGCATGGCAGGGAGGCCGAATTTCCCTGGTAGGCCGTATTGCGGTCGGCCTGCTGCTCGTGGTTTGTGCGTGGTCCGTTTGGGCTCAGGTTGCGTTGCCGGACCTGTCGCGGCGCGTGACCGACCTGACGGCCA
>JBFHXL010000327.1:0-1545 GCA_041599035.1 Thiobacillus sp.
AACACGGCAACCCTGGCGGGCGGGCATGTTGGGGAACAGCTCATACAGCGTTTTTTTCCAGTCCACGCCATCGTGCAGGTCGGTCAGTTCGGCGACCATATTGCGGAAGTTGGGGGTCTGGCCGTCTTCCTTGTACTTCTCGCGCAGGTAATTGATGACCTGCCAGTGCGCGTCGGTCAGCTTGATGCCTTCGGCCTCTGCGATAACCGGGACGATTTCATCGCTGAAATTGGCTTCCAGCAGAAAGTCTTCTTCGCCTGTTTCCAGTTCTTCGCCATTCAACATGTACCCCATGATTACTACTCCTTTCAGGTTTGGTTTTTAAAGAATCACCGGTGCGACCGGTGCAATGGATTTATGCGGGATAAATATCCCGCAGCCTAACAAACGGTTGCGCCCCAGACCTTCGTCTTGAATTTGCAGGGACTTGTGCGGCGGCACGTCGTGCAGCATCAAGCTAAAGCCGGTGAGCGGGCCGGAAGCGCCTTGCAGAGTCTGCGGCTTGCCGCAGATAAATCCGCAGCGCAGCTTGAAGTGCCCGTCCAGTTCACGCATCACATCCTGGACGAATTGTTCTTCACTGACGCTGCCCGTGTCAACGAAATGGGCGTAAATGTGGGCGAATGGACTGAATTCACGGGTCTTGAAGTTGCCGATCTGCAGGGTCTGGCCGTCCAGGTCCAGTGTCTGGCCGATCAGTTGTTGTGCGGCGCTCACCCGGGTTTTGGGTACACGGAGATACAGTTTGGTGCGCCGGTTGATGATGAGCGAGCTGTCGCCGCTGTTGGTTTCCGCGCCTTTCAGGTGCTGGATGCCGCTGCCCGTTTCTTCGCCAAGCCATGGCAAGGCTTTCTGCAGGGCGTCAGACAACATCTGCGCGCTATCAGCCGGTATGGTCGTGCCAACCAGATCGAACTGCAGATCGATCATGGTGGGTGTGTATTCTTCTGGCTTGTTCTCTGGCCAGCCTGCCCAACTCAAGATGCATCTCCTTGGTGATCCTTGCCCCATGCCTGCATCAGCGCTCCCCATTTCTGGGCGCTGAGAGGATCCACGTCAAAAATGGTGAAGCGCTTGTCTTCACGAATACGAATACGGAGAAACGGCACGCCACCCGATTCATGGGTCAGGTGGTGGAACTCAATTTCCTGACCGCCAAAGGGCAACCGCATTTTGTCTAGAGGCGTAATTTCTGGCATGGAATCTCGATTTGTTTTACTAAAATTCGATACGTATGTAGTGTTCCGTTTGCAGTGGTTGAGCTGCATGACACTAGGGTTTATGAGGGCGGAGCCCCTCATTTCAACCCTGTTGGCGCAAGGGCCTTGCGTTAACAACAATATTTTAATACTCTTATTGGTTCCTGTGGCGGGCGCGTAAAGCCTCACCCTTCGGCTGGACAAGGCATTACTGGGTTTGAGGAAGGCGACTACTCCTTATGGGTAGGTAGTGGCCTACCTCGATGGGGTAAGTGATTTACCCATGAGAATGATGGTGGTGCGGTCGTCAAGCCAATACGATATTGGGATACCGTTAAGCTATCGG
>JBFHXL010000328.1:0-1532 GCA_041599035.1 Thiobacillus sp.
GCACCACAGCTTCGACCACCCCGGCCAGGCCAGCCAGTTGCCCTTTCAGCAGCGTGGCCTGGTCCTCCGGCATCACGCCCACATTAAACATCCGGGTCTTGATCGCGGGCGGCGGCGTCATCGAAAAAGAGGCCAGCAGCCAGATCGCCATCAGCACCACGCAGAAGATGAACACCACGTGAAAACCATGGTGCTGCGCCAGCCAACCACCGAGCACCCCGCCAAAAAACAGTCCCAGCGCCTGGGCGGTGTTGTACACGCCCATCGCCGTGCCTTTGGCCGAGGCCGGTGCCAGCTTGGAAATCAGCGAAGGCAGGCTGGCTTCCAGCAGATTGAACGCAACGAAATAGAAAAACAGCGCCCAGACGATGCCCCATAAATATTCGATGCCCAGCGCCAGCCCAAGCTGGGCCAACAGCATCAACGCCACGGCACCAATGAATACCGGCTTCATCTGGCCGCGCTTTTCGCCATAAATCAGGGCGGGAATCATCAAGGCGAACGAACCCAGCAGCACCGGGAGATAGACCGCCCAGTGGTGATCGGGCGCCAGGCCGCTGTTTTTGAGCGCCACCGGCACCACGACAAACATCGCCATCTGCGCGGCGTGCAGGGCAAAAATGCCGAAATTGAGCCGCAGCAACTGGCCGTTGCGCAACACATCTTTCAGCCGCGCCGGATTGGCCTGAGCATCGGCATGAAAGTGACTATCTGCCGGATCAGGTACCCACTCCCGGACCACCCAGATGGCGGCCAGCGCCAGAATGCCGGTCAGCGCAAAAATCCCGGGGACGCCAATGATGCGATTGAGTGCGGGGCCCGCCACCAGCGACACGGCGAAGGCGACACCGATGGTCGAGCCGATCATCGCCATCGCCTTGGTGCGGTGCTCTTCACGGGTGAGATCGGCCAGCATGGCGGTGACGGCGGCAGACACTGCCCCTGCCCCCTGCATTGCACGGCCGAAGATCGTCCAGTAGATATCGGTGGCGGCGGCGGCTACAAAACTACCGATGGCAAAGATGATGAGGCCGGAGATGATGACCTTCTTGCGACCGATGCGGTCGGACGCCATGCCGAAGGGGATCATGAAGATGGCCTGGGTCAGGCCGTACATGCCGAGCGCGAGGCCCACCAGGGTGTGATTGTCGCCGCCCGGCAGGTGTTCCGCATACAGCGCGAACACCGGCAGGATCAGGAACATGCCCAGCATGCGCAGGCCAAAAATGGCCGCCAAACCCGATGTGGCGCGCTTTTCGGCGCGGGTCATGCTTTCGGACAAGTCGATGTGGGCCACTGCGGGATGAACTAACGGGGTTAGGCGAATACGCGAAGTCCGTTATATTAGCAGGTTGCGAATTACGCCCCCCGCACCCAAACAATGGAATTTATCCGCATCCGTGGCGCCCGCACCCACAACCTGAAAAACATCAATCTCGACCTGCCACGCAACAAGCTGGTGGTGATTACGGGACTGTTGGGCTCAGGCAAATCGTCGCTGGCGTTCGACACGCTCTACGCCGAAGGCCAGC
>JBFHXL010000329.1:0-1525 GCA_041599035.1 Thiobacillus sp.
CCAGACAAGCCAAGCTTGTCCTGGCTTCCACCTCGCGCTATCGGCGTGAACTGCTGACACGGCTGGGCATGCCGTTCGAGGTCATTTCGCCCGATGTCGACGAAACCCCGCTGGCAGGCGAGCCTCCCTCGGCCACCGCGCTGCGCCTGTCGGTGCTGAAGGCGCAGGCCGCCGCCGCGAGCTATCCCGATGCGCTCATCATCGGCTCCGACCAGGTGTTGATGCTCGACAGCGAACAGCTCGGCAAACCCGGCAATTTCGACAAGGCCTTCGCGCAGTTGAAGAAAATGCAGGGCAAGGCGATGGTGTTCCACACCGCGCTGACGCTGCTCAACAGCCGCACAGGAAATACCCAAACACGCGACGTGCCCACCGTGGTGCACATCCGCCCGCTCACCGATGCGCAGATCACGGCCTATCTGGAAAAAGAGCAGCCCTACGACTGCGCCGGCTCGGCCAAGAGCGAGGCTCTCGGCATCGCGCTGATGACACGCATGGACAGCCCCGACCCCACCGCGCTGATCGGCCTGCCCCTGATGGCGCTGACCGAAATGCTCGCCAACGAAGGCGTGGACGTGCTGACTGCACCAACAGCATCCTGATGGCCCTTGGTTTAATTTGACATGGCTACGCTTTACCTGATCCCGGTCCCGCTCGGGCCGGTCAGCCCGGACGCCTGCCTGCCACCGGATACGCTCGCAGTCGCGCGTCGACTCGACCACTTCGTCGTCGAACGCGCCAAGACCGCACGCGCGCATCTCAAGGCGATGGGTCATCCGCTGCCGATCCAGGCATTGCAGATCGAGGAACTCAACGAGCACACGCCGGCCGCCGCCATTGCACCGCTGCTGGCGCCGCTCAAGGCCGGACACGATGTCGGCCTGCTGTCCGAAGCCGGCTGCCCCGCAGTGGCCGACCCCGGTGCGGCGCTGGTCATGGCCGCACATCGCAACCAGATTCCGGTGGTACCGCTGATCGGACCGTCGTCGATTCTGCTGGCGCTGATGGCCTCGGGCCTGGGCGGGCAGCGCTTCGCCTTCCACGGCTACCTGCCCGCCAAGGAGCCCGAACGCAGCCATAAAATTCGCGAACTGGAAAACACGGCGCGGCGCAACAAGGCCACCCAGCTTTTCATCGAAACGCCCTATCGCAGCCTGGCGCTGATGGATGCGCTGGCGACGACGCTGGCGCCCACCACCTTGGTCAGTGTCGGCGCCGATCTCAGCCTGCCGGGGCAGTTGATCCAGACCCGCAGCGTGAAAAACTGGCGCGGACAAACCCATGTGATCAAGGACCGGCTGGTCGTGTTCGGCATCGGCATGTAAAGCCTTGCGGCACGCGGGTCACGACGCCGAAGCAGCCCGGCGTCCATGATTCGGCACGGCGCCCCGCCATCAGGCCGCACGACAAAAAAAGGCCGCGCCCGAGGACGCGGCCTTGTCCCTGCAGCGCGTGCAGATTACTTCACGTACAGTTCAACGCGGCGGTTCTTGGCGCGGCCTTCGCGCGTCGCATTGCTGAAGGC
>JBFHXL010000330.1:0-1514 GCA_041599035.1 Thiobacillus sp.
CTCGTGCAGCGCCGACAAACCCAGGTATTCCGGACGGAAATCATGCCCCCATTGCGACACGCAATGCGCTTCGTCAATGGCAAACAGTGCAACGTGCGCCTGTTCGAGCAGGCTCTGAAAGCGCGGCGTCAGCAAACGCTCCGGCGCCACGTAGAGCAGCTTGAGCTGGCCGGTGACGAATTCGCGTTCCACCTGCATGGCGGTGGCGCTGTCGAGGCTGGAGTTCAGGAACTCGGAGGCAATGCCCAGTTCCTTGAGCGCGGCGACCTGGTCCTGCATCAAGGCGATCAGCGGCGAGACCACGACCGCGCAGCCTTCGCGCAGCAAGGCCGGGATCTGATAGCACACGGATTTGCCGCCGCCGGTGGGCATCAGCACCAGGGCGTCGTCGCCTGCGACCAGGGTATCGATGATGGCCGCCTGATCGCCACGGAATTCGGTATAGCCGAATACGCGGCTGAGCAGACTTGAAGGGGTGTCGGGCATGGGCTCTTTGCGGCCTGTTCTGGCGAACGGGCAGGGAAAACAGGGGGTTACATCAGATATAATTGTGTCACGTTTTGCCAGGTTCATTGACCCGACACCACGGTTTGCACCGAAAGCCCTAGGGAAATGCTGAACAAGTTGGTTTGCTGTGTGGTTCGACAAGCTCACCACGAACGAAATCAATTGCTTGCCGTTCGTCCTGAGCCTGTCGAAGGACTTGTTCAGTGACTCCCTAGGCATTCGCGCATCCGTGCACCGGCAATGTCCCGCCCCGGCCCCAAAACCCACCCCTTTTCTGAAGTGACCATGAATAACGAAACCAACACGCCCGCCCTCGACGAGAACCAGATCATTGCCGAGCGCCGCGCCAAGCTGGCTGCGATTCGCGAACAGGGCGTCGCCTTCCCCAACAATTTCGACCGCCGCGACTATGCCGGCAAACTGGCCGCCGCCCACGGCGACAAGACCAAGGAGGCGCTGGAGCCCGAAGCCATCGAGGTACAACTGGCCGGCCGCATGATGCTGAAGCGCGTGATGGGCAAGGCCAGTTTCGCCACCCTGCAGGATATGAGCGGGCGCATCCAGGTCTACATCTCCAACGATCTCACCGGCACCGAATCGCACGATGCGTTCAAGCATTGGGATCTGGGCGACTTTATCGGCGTGGCCGGTACGCTGTTCAAGACCAACAAGGGCGAGCTGACTATTCAGGCGAAGTCGATTCGCCTGCTGTCGAAAGCCTTGCGCCCGCTGCCGGAAAAATTCCACGGCCTGGCCGATCAGGAACAGAAATACCGCCAGCGCTACCTCGACCTCATCACCAACGACACCGCGCGCGAAACGTTCAAGCGCCGCTCCAAGATCATCCAGGCGATTCGCTCGTTCATGGTCGAGCGCGATTTTCTCGAAGTGGAAACGCCGATGATGCACCCCATCCCCGGTGGCGCCGCAGCCAAGCCGTTTGCCACGCACCACAATGCGCTCGACATGGAACTGTTCCTGCGCATCGCGCCCGAGCTGTATCTGAA